>NZ_JATABG010000046.1:0-13661 GCF_036533755.1 Vibrio sp. M260118
TCCAGCGTTACGACTTTTGCGGTATTGGAAGCGCTGGAGCAGCAATTCCCTGATAGCCAACTGACTTTTGTTATAGGACCAGACAATTTACTCAACTTTGCTAAATTCTATAAATCAGATCAAATACTTAGTCGTTGGTCAGTTCTGTGTTGCCCTGAAAAGGTGCAAATCAGAAGCACTGATATTCGTAAAGCTCTGCAAGCGAAAGAAGAGATTTCTCACCTTGTAACACAAAAAGTGGGTCACAAATTGCATGAAAAAACGTATTATTGACACTAGGTTTTTATCCTAAGGGGGCAACAATGCGTGGTTTTGCAAAAGTTTGTGTTTTGGTGGTAACGCTTAGCTCGCCTCTGGCTGTGGCTTGTGACCCTATCTCGCTTGAGGACTCTTTATCCTCTCTAATGTCGAATAGTACTGATATTTCCTGTACCGCAGGCTTTGATTTAGAAGAATCCAACGTCTTTGACGAATCAACAGCGCTAGCCCTATCTACTGATGAAAAGAGTGAACAAAACTCTTATTGGTCACATTGGCTTAATGGCGAAGAGGGCAACCCCATCATATCAAATAGTGCGGAATATAATCACTTTGGTGTTGGGGTATGGGTGCCTGAGGATTTGGAAGAACAACTGCGCGATATGGATACTAAGCATTGGATCCGTAGTCATGGCTTACAGCTCAGTCTAGGCTTCGGTGATATGGAATCTGGAATGCCACGCATGCGCTTTGATTATCGCTGGCATCAACAATATGACGGCGATTTTTTAGTGCAATTGGAATTGCCGTTCTAACTAGCACCGATAGCTCACTCATCCATTGGATACCTGCTTTTGTTGCTCTTGACGTTCTAAGCACTGTTGAATAATGTTTTTCGGCGTATCTGGCTTAGAAAAGTAGTAACCTTGGATCTGGCTACACCCCATATCATACAGTTTTTCCAACGCTTTCTGATCTTCGACCCCTTCGGCAACAAGCGATACTTCAAGTTGTTTTGCCAACTGTACAATAAGCCAAACCACCCGCTCCGCCGTTTCATTGATGTCCATATTTTTAATGAAGGTTGCATCAATTTTAATGCAATCGATAGGATAGCTGTGGATGTAGTTTAAACTAGAGTAACCAGTACCGAAGTCATCGAGAGCAACCTGAAAGCCCAAGAAACGCAGTTTATTGAGGATTTTTTTAACTTGTTCCGTTTGTGAAAGCAGGACGGTTTCGGTGAGTTCGATCGTAAACTCTTCAGGTTTAAAGCCATAATTGGTCGTGGTATTGATTAAATGCTGGACGTAGCGGCTAGAGTTATTCAACTCATTGGCAGAGCAGTTTAGGCTGAGACGAATGCTGTGTCCTAAGCCTTTTTCTAGAGCGGCTTTGGCTTTACATGCCAATTCGACGATGCGTTCACCCAGTTCAACGATCAAGCCAGATTGCTCTGCAGCTTCGATAAATTCCAACGGAGAAATGTTGCCTAAGGCATGACTTTTCCATCGAGCAAGAATTTCAAAGTAATTCCATTGGTTGCTAGCCTTATCGACTATAGGCTGAACTACAACATATAGTTCACTGTCGATCATCGACTCTTTTGCCAGCTCGGTTCTTAGTGCATCGATAATTAAAGCACGACGGTAATACTGTGCGCTCAAGTGGGTGTCGTAGCATTGAACTTTTACGTGACGAGATTGCTTACAATCTTTCAGAGCCAAGCTGGCATTTAAAATGATCTGGTCGGCGGACAAGTTTTGGTTCGCGTTCTTCGCCAAACCAATACTGGTAGTGAATTTAATCCGATGTGCTGGGTCTTGGTAGCCTTTCTCTAAGTTCTGGATGATGGAATAGCAGATTTTAAATGGGTCACCAGCATGGGTGATAAAGGCAAATTCGTCACCGGCAATACGGAAGGCGAATTGCTCATCTTTAATGGTTTCTTTAATGGTATTGGCGACGAACTTAATGATCTGGTCACCAATATAGTTACCGTATAAATCATTGATCGCTTTAAAATTATCAATATCTAAGTACGCGAGTGTAAAAGGAATGTTTGGCGATTCTGACAGTCGTTCAAGTTTATCGGATAGATAGCTGCGATTGAGTAAGCCCGTTAGATTGTCATGAGAAACTTCGTAGCTGAGCTGGTCAACTAAGGTTTCAGATCGTGCAGTTAGCCACTTGGATTTAAGGTTATGGGTAACGATATTGGCAAACAGCTTGTGGAAATAGATCAGTTGCTCTTCCTCACTTCCTATGTTGTGGGTATAGGTAGATAGCAGTAAACCTAGCACCTCTCCATTGGCTGTTTTCAGCGGAATGGCTAAATAAGCTTTGATACCATGTTCGGTGATGTATTGCTCGTTGGGCAGTTCTTCAACCGCTTTAGAGCTACACAAAATGTAATCTTGATTAGACTTGGTTACAAATCTACAAATACTGTTTGTCAATGGCGCAAAGTAGTCATCGCGTTGCAATTTTTCTCCACTAGCTGATGCAAGAAGGGTAGAGCGATTCGTAAACTGATCGAGTTCGATGATGCATGTACAAAACGAATTAGAGTACTGCTGAAGCTCAAAGGTCGTTTTGTTGAGTAGTTCCAACCCATCTAAGCTCAAAGTGTCATTAATCGTCTCGACACTTAACGAGTGCTGTACTGACGTTGTCCTAACCATAGGGGTAACTCACTGTTATCGTGATTTATATCACTTAATATTATGATTTGTTACACATTAAATATGGTACAGGTCTCATATAATTGCAAATGGCATATATAGCGTTGCCATTCTGTATCCATATTAGTCTTGATTGGCTAGACGGTTTTTGAGGTAATCAAGAAATAGTTTCGTACGAGTATGCTGATAGTCTAGTTTTGGATAGTAGGCATAGACAGTGGCTTCGTCCGCCGTGATATCAGGTAAGATTCGTTGTAACGCCCCTTGTTTGAGGTCATCTTTGATCATTACATCGTTAGTCAGGAGAAGCCCCATACCACTTTTAGCAGCATAAAACAGTGCTTCTGGGTTTGAGGTGGCGAGATTACCGCTTAGAACGATTTTGTGTCCGTTAGTGAGTGAGATTTCTCGCTGGGTTCTTTCTCCCCACACCAGCATGTTGTGATCAGGGAGTTCACTAAAGTGTCGCGGTTCACCAAATTGTTCTATGTAGCTTGGGGATGCGTAAAAGCCAGCCCTATGCTCGAAAAGAGGCGTGGCCTTGTAACTAAGAGAATTGAGTTGTTCAATCTCTCGACTAATAAATAAATCAAAGCTTAAGGTGGGTAACTGGCCTGGCGTCGTTGTGATCAGTTGAATTCGAATATCCGGATACATCTGTAAAAAGTCGTTGAGGTATTGAACTAAAAACTTAGATCCAACCGCGAGCGTCGCACCTATTTTGAGCAAACCCGCTGGTGTTTGCGAAACAGAACGGGTTTCATCAACAATCGACTGCCAACCATCCATTTGTACCTTTGCTCTCTCATAGAAGAGCGCTCCTGCTTCTGTTTGGGTGACAGAACGAGTCGTTCGTTTTAAAAGCTGCACCCCAATTCGCTCTTCAAGCCAGTGAATTCGCTTACTGATTGCTGAGCTAGTGGTGTTGAGTGCGCTTGCGGCTCCTTTGAAGCTACCATGGTCAACCACACGAATATAACTCTGAACGCTTTGAATCCAATCCATAATAACGCCTTATAATTTCCGATTTGGAATTAATCACTTTCCATATCGGCATATTATCATTGAATTGTGGCTAATTTAAACTGGTAGGCAGAGCCAAATTCCACTCTCTATGAGATCCCATGAAGAAGACACCGATTTTACTTGCAATGATGATTATCGCGACAGGGCAAGTTGGCGTGAGTATTTACCTGCCATCTTTGCCTATGATCAGCAGTACTCTCGATGTGTCTCAAGCAGATGTACAGTTGGTAGTAACGGCGTTTCTGGTTGCTTTTGGTTTATCTCAGCTGTTTTATGGTCCGCTGTCTGATGCGATTGGTCGACGCCCGGTGTTTATCCTTGGTCAAGGGGTCTATCTTGCTGCAACGCTGCTATGTGTCGCTTTCACCGACAACATCACGGTATTAATTATCGGACGTTTTTTGCAAGGGCTTGGTGCAGGCAGTGCCTCAGTGCTTGGTCGCAGTGTGCTGCGTGACAGTTATGAAGGAGCTCAGCTAACAAAAGCGCTGTCGTACATCTCTATCACTGCTTCAATCATGCCAATTATCGCTCCCGTCATGGGCGGATGGATTGCTTTCTCTTTTGGATGGGAAGCCGTGTTTATCTGCGTTCTTCTTTATCTGGTTGCGATCTTCATCTTAGGTTACTTTGTATTGCCGGAAACGATGACCTATACAAAGACGCATTTTCACCCAATCGGTGTGGTTAAAAACTACGCTTCGTTACTGATTAACATGCAGGTTATTTCTAGTGCAAGTTATAACTGGATAACCTATTTGACCAGTGTTGTTTCGTTATCCGTATTGCCGTTTATATTGCAGCATCAGCTTGGTTTGAGCGCGGCTGAGTATGGCTCAGTAATGATTATTCCCTCAGCGGGTTTGATGATGGGCAGCTTTATTCTAACCGTTTTGAACCGCTGTTTGTCTATTAGGCAGATTTTGGCAATAGCTATCACAATCTTGACGGCTGCCGGATTGTGGTTATTGGTCTGTGAAGGGACGTTATTTAACCTTGTGGCGGCGTTTACTCTATTGACGATTGCGCAAGGGCTAACGACACCACTTTCAATTAGTATGTTACTAGCACCGCACAAAAGGCAGGCTGGTTCGGTATCTGCGTTGTCAGGTTCGATTCAAATGTGTTTAGCGGGCTTATTTGGCGGCTATTTGGTTGAGCACTGGGTACACAGCCAGATCAGCACCGGAGTGCTCTATTTAGTTTCAGCTACAATCATGGGGTTGGTACTATTCTCTTCGAGAAAGGTTCTTGTCATACAGCAAAAGTTTGCTTGATCTTGTGTTGGGTATACAATGCCCGCAAATTTATATTTAGAGACCAAATCAATGGAACTTAAAGATTTTGAAACGTTAGTGGCACTGCTATGCGAGAAAGAGAGCCTGCCACAAGCGCTAGAAGTATTAAAAGCGAGTGAAGAGCAAGAAGTTGCACAAGCTGCGCAATCCCTAAGTGGACAGTTTGCGCTTGCTGAGGTGGATGGTGCAAAACGTATCTATCACGTAACGGTTCAAACTAATGAGCAGGGTGAAGAACAAGAGTTCGTAGAGCATGTAATGGATGAAGGTGATGATGTGATCCGTTTTGTTGCATGGTTCTTTGATGTTATGTTTGATGTGAAGCGCAAAGACACTTATCAAGTAGCAGGGAAAACTTACCAGCAGCCAAAGCGCAGCTAATTTTGAAATTATGTGATTTATGTCTTGTTTTTATTTAAATTGTGATTAAAATCACACTCCTGATTGAAGGGGTGTATAACTATGAATCACGATTTTAGCAATGTCTTTATCGCTAACATGCTTGCTAAGCAAGCGATGCAAGAAGCTCTCTACGGTAAGCCTAAAGCGAAGAAAACGTCTTTGTTCAAACGCTTGATGAAGAAAATTGCATAAGCGTTAGATAAAAATGGAACTTGGCTAGTTGATGAGCTCGTTGTAATTTAGCTCAGCTAGCTAAAACAAAGCACCCATAACGGGGGCTTTGTTGTATGCAGGCATTATGCTTATGTTACAGAGACACTACGTTGTCGGGCACTGTGCTGAGGCCTTTGTCGACAATCCAAGTGGAAAGGTTATCAGCACCACCAATGTAGTGACCATCCAACCAGATTTGAGGCACCGTCACTGGGGTCTTTTCACCAATATGGGCTTTAACCTCTGGAATCATCCGATAGAGCGCAGCGCTGTCTTTCACCACATCGTAGTATTGATATTCAATGCCAGCGTCGTCGAGAATCTTTTTCGCTTTCACGCAATAAGGGCAGGTGGCCTTGCCGTAAACAATATTACCTTTAAGGGTATCGCGTTTAGTCCACTCTTGAATCACTGATTGAACTAAAACCCCCCGGTTTAGTGCCTCACCTTGGCTAACCACTTTACCTTCGACCATCAAAATAGGTGCGTGCCACGCGCCGACTTTTAATGGCTCCCACCAATGAGACAACCAATCTTTGACTTCGAGCTCGACTGGTACGCCAGCAAGTTCGTTCTCAAATGTATCGTTTAGAATATCTTTGGTCAGTGTACACTCACCACAAGGGATATTGACCTTGAAAGGGCCCCAACTGCCCGCCCAACGATACAGGGTTAACTTGATTGGTTTCGTCATAGAGGTTCTCCGTTTAAAGCTATGACTAATTAGAACGATCTAGCTTGGAATTTCTTTCAACTGCTTTGGCTTTTTTGCTTCCCACTGAGTAATAAAGGCTACTGAAGCAATGATTATGGCTGCACCAAGCCAGAGCCGACCGGGAGGAACCCAGCCGAACACCATCCAACCAGCGAGTACATTAAGTGGAAGCTTAGCGTGATCGAAGGGTTGTACGAATGACGCATCTGCCACCGAATATGCTTTAACAATCGCCCACTGTGCCAGTGCCGTCATGGCGCCTGCAGCAACAAGTAGTAACCAAAGCGTGTTCCCTGTCGGTAACTGCCAGTCAGGTAGGGCGAGCAGTATATTAAAAGGGGTGATTAATATCAGTAAGTAAACCACCATGGTGGAAGGTGAGTCTTGCGCAGAGAGCTTTTTAACCATCAATGAATAGCAAGCCCAAAAAAATGCAGCGCCAATAGGAAGCAGAGTCGCCCAGCTAAAATCATCCGCCCATGGCTCGAGAATAATCATAGCGCCAATAAAGCCTGTTAGGGTCGCTCCCCAGCGTGCAAATCCCACTTTTTCTTTGAGAAACAACCCAGAGCCGACGGTCGCAAACAGTGGCGAGGTCATTAGTAGTGCTATGCCTTGCCAAATCGGGACAGGATAAGCGAGTGCCCAAAGCCAGAGTTGGATGCCTATCACCGCTAAAAACACACGTAGAATGTGCAGGGTAAGGTTGTTGGTACGCAGTGACTGTCTGATACCTAGCGTTCTCAAGTAGGGCAGGATAACTACCAGTGCGATAGCGTATTGAACAACGGCAACCGTCGTTGAGGGCAGACCATAATTGATACTAGCGACTTGAACTAAGCTGTTGACGATCGCAAATGCTAGTCCTGCACTTAGCATCCAACTTGCGCCTTGGAGTGGGTGATGGTTTTGGGTGCTCATGAAATCAGTGTCTGAATAATAGATAGGCTGAATCATACGATGTTATTTCACTCAGGTCACCTGAGTAATGTACATATCATTCGAATGATTCAGCATAAGGTAGGCTAGTTACTTCTTGTTTAGGGTGTAGACAGACGCAATAACCAGCACTAGCCCAAGCGCATGCCAAAGCGTAAATACTTCGTCGAGTACAACGACCGCTAGTCCGGCAGTGATGGCAGGTCCCACATTACTGGTTAAACTCAGTGTTGTTGGGGTAAGCCGAGCCATTGCCGCAGCAACTAAGTAAGATGGAAGGACGGTGCAGAAAATGCCAAGCAATATACCTGTTGTGACTAGTTCTAGACTCCATGTAGAGATATCAGCTCCACTAAGGGATAAATGAACCAGAATTGCGATACCAGCGCTGCCCATACCAATGCTGGTAAATAGGGAACTGCCTAACTGGTCGATCAATGGCTTACTCCACACAAGGTAGAAAGCGAAAACCAATGCTGAGCCAACGGCGAGTAGACTACCAACAAACACCGATTGCCCCAGTGTTTTGAAATCATGGGCAACGATGGAACTGATACCCAAGTAACCAATACAGGCAGAAAGCAGTACGGTTTTGGTTGGACGTTGCTTATATAGCACCCAGCTAATTAGCACCACAAAGGTTGGAAATAGGAAGATTAATAGGCGTTCTAATTGAGCGGTTATATATTCCAAAGAGGCGATATCGAGGAAGCTTGCCATGTAGTATCCCATGACACCGATTAAGGCTGCTTTGAAGCCATGTTGTCTGACTCTATTGCGGTTCTCTCGCTGGCGACATAGGTAGATAAACGTTATCAGATACAGAGGCAGTGAGCTGAAAGCACGTAGTGTCATGATTGAGGTCGCGTCGCCTCCGTATTGGTAGGCAACTTTGATTAGAACTGGTTTTACAGAAAACAGAACACAGCCAGCTAAGGCAAGCAAAACACCGAATTGTGAAATTGAGGCTGTATTTGTAGAAAGAGTTTGCGCTTTTTCTGTCATGGTTCTCGTGTCCTTACTAAGAGAGTGGGGCTACGAGAAAGGGGGTATTCTGGCTACGTTTCTCGCAGCCAGACATAGAAATACCTACCGGCTACAGGCATTTGGGAGAAGGAGCCAAAGGTAGGCAAACATGAATTTCATAATTGTTGTGAAATCTACAGATAAATGAGTGATGAATTTTTAGACTATCGATATATGCCGCAGATTGCAATCAACAAATTACACCGCTTTGAGTTTAGCTTCGATTTGTCCTAGTGCTCTTTGGTACATAGACCAAGCACAGATACCCGCTAAAATGTTCCCGCCAAACGCACCCCAGAATAGACCTTGAATACCACCGAGATGTGCCCCAAGCCATAAGCAAGGTAAGAAGAAGGCAAATAGGCGTAGTGCAGAGATAGTTAAAGCAGTGTACGACTCACCCAGAGCGTTAGATATCGACACCATCAACATACAGATGCCAAGTGGCCCCAAGCTAAACGGAACAACCATGAGGTGATAGTTCAAAATCGTTTCGACTTCAGTTTCGCTAGTCATCAACGCGGCTAGCCCGTGTGAAGTAAGTAAAGTTAATCCTGCGATTAGCACTTGGAAGCCAAGGATAAACTTACACGCAATAATAACCAGTTTGCGAATGTCGGCTAAGTTATTTCCGCCAAGTAATTTGCCCACCATAGGTGGCATAGACATAGTAAGTGCAAGTACAGAAACTATCGCAAAGAATTCATAGCGTGAGCCTAATGCCCATGCAGCAACCGCAGCTGTGCCGTAACTCGCCAGTAGCTTTGTTGCTAACATAGAAGAGAGCGGAGGCAGCAATTGACTGATCATCGCAGGACCCATGATGTTGCCAATCGAGCGAACGCTCTTTACAACGTTGAGATCGCTCCAGTCGAAACTCATCCACTGCTTGTTATTCACCTTAGGCGCAACGACCAAAATGCCGATGCCAAACGCGAGAATAGTCGCGATCGCAGCGCCATTGATGCCTAAATCGAGGGTAAAAATAAAGATTGGATCGAGAACAAGGTTGAGCAGGCTAGTGATCATCATCATGGTACCTGGCAGCATAGTGTTACCGTTGGCTCGACAGACGCTATAGAGAAAGTAGAGCACCGCACCCACCCAAGCGCTAGCTAACCAGTATATCCAGTAGCTATCAATGATCGGAAGTACCGTATCAGGTGCGCTCAGTAGCGCTAGAATTGGCTCGCGAAGCAAGTAGATAATGACAGAAAATACCGCGACACCAATACTCCCCATTGCAATGACTAGCCCACCAAGCTGCTTAGCATATTTGATTTGATTGGCACCTATCGCTTTGGCAATCACAGCGGTGGTAGCGATGCCTAAACCCACTTGTATGCCGATGATGATCATCTGAATCGGTAGGGTAAAACCCTGCGCCGCCAAGGGGAGGATGCCGAGCTGACCGATAAACGCACTGTCCACCAGTTGAAAGCTCATGATGGATAAAACGCCAAACAGCATTGGCCAAGTCATCTTGAACAGCTGTTGCCCCAGTGAAGCGGCCGTGTCTTGTGTGTTTGCAGTCATAATAGAACTTAGGTCGTCGGTTGAGTTGGGATAAGCAAACCGAGGTGATGTGCCAAGGCTTTTGCATCAATTGCTAGTATATCGTTATGAAACAGCGAAAATTCAAGCCTAACTGGTAAATAATACGTTACCTTGAGTCGAGAATGATGCAGCATCATGTTGGAACTTGTCTATGTCATTAACCGAGAGCAGAAATAAATTCGCGTTCTAAATCATACAGATGATCCACGACCAAAGAGGCGTGAGCAGAGAACTCGGTTGGCTTGCCGTGTGTCACAAGACAAGAGGGCATGTTGGCATTAAACGCAGCTTCTAGGTCGTATAGGTAATCACCAACATATAACACTTGATCTCGTTGTAAGCGCCATTCATTGGCCAGCGAAACTAATGCATCGGGCGCGGGTTTTGGTGGAAAGTGCTCGCGGGTGATAATACGCGGAATGCGTAGCTTATTGTGCGACACCTTTTGCTTGGAGGCTTGAACACAGTTGCGAGTAATGATTGCGGTTTGCAGTTGGTTCGCGTGAATAAAATCAAGCAGAGAGTGGCAGCCTGGCATCGGCTGTGAAGCTTGAGCATCGTCAAGTTCGTGCTGAAGGATCAGCGCATTAGCTTTCTCTGTGGTTCGTTCGCACGCTAACTCTTTGACATAGACGAGCAAGTCTTTATCCGAAGGGCATCCAACTTGCTCTCTTAGCCAATGGAAGTCCATGTCTGAGCTAACCAAGGTGTTATCCAAATCAAACACAATCGCTTTGATCTTGGAGATGTTCAATGGCACATACGACATAGACAATCCTTTTAGTGTGTTTAAGCGAACTCTTTCTCCAAGTACGCAACAATATCAGAAGACTCGTACATCCATTGTACGTCGCCATCTTTTTCAATTCTTAGGCAAGGTACCTTCACTTTACCACCACCAGACTCGAGTTCTGCGCGGTGAGCCTGATCATTTTTAGCATCACGAAGATCAAAGCTTATAGATTGACGCTTCATCGCTCGACGCACTTTTACGCAGAAAGGGCAGGCATCAAATTGATACAGTGCGAGATTTTGAGCTTTTGCGTCGACTTCTTGTTGAGCCTCTGGTGAGCGCTTCACGCCTTTTGGTGAAAAAACAAAGTTGAGCAGTAGGATAACGCGGCCTAAAAACCAACGAATAAACTTCATAACAATCCTATTTTTAGTTATTTATTACCTGCACATGACAGGTACTTTAAAGGTGACATTTACGTTACGCATTGTAACTGAGATGTGATCATTATTGAATCGTAAAACGTTAGCCTACTTTTAGCTGATGTTTTTTGGTTATCTCTATGCCTAAACGCTTCGCGAGTCGCGTTAGGTTTGCCCGATCTGTTTTTAGTAATCGAGCAGCTTTAGCCCAGTTGAACTCTGCATCGGTAATCGCTGTGACGATCATTTTGCGCTGATACTCTTCTGTTGCTTCGCGTAAGCCAAGGGAAATTTCAGGCTCCATTGTTGGACTATTTGTCGAAGAGAGTGGAAGCTCACTGCCACCCATGATGGATTGCAATTCGCCAATGTATTCGGTAGACACTGTAATTAGCTTGCCGTTTTTGCCGCGCGCACGTGCTTTTAGGGCAGCTCGGTTAATCACGTGTTCAAGCTCTCGCACATTCCCCGGCCAGTTGTAGCGCGATAGAAGTTGCTGAGCGTCTTTACCGAGTTTAATTTGTACTAGGCCTAGCTTGCGTCTCGCTTGTTCTAGGAAGTAGCCAGCGAGCAATGCGATATCGCCATTTCGCTCACGCAGAGCAGGGACGGTAATTGGATAAACACTTAAGCGGTGATAGAGGTCTGAACGAAAACGACCTTCAGTGACTTCTTGTTTCAAATCTCGGTTTGTTGCCGCTAACACGCGCACATCTATCGTTTCGACCTTGTCTTGACCTACAGGTTGTATTTCGTTGTTTTGCAGTGCACGAAGAATTTTACTTTGGGCTGCAAGCGGTAGTTCGCCGATTTCGTCTAGAAACAGTGTACCTCCGTCAGCAAGGGCAAATTTACCTAAGCGTGATTTATCGGCTCCGGTAAACGCGCCTTTCACGTGGCCGAACAGTTCGTTCTCGACTAAGTTTTCGGGGATTGCTGCACAGTTAACATAAACCAGCGGCTGTTTCTTACGTGGTGACAAGTGGTGCAAGCTTCTTGCGACTAGCTCTTTACCAACGCCAGTCTCACCATGAATAAGAATGTTGAAGTTTGATGGCGCGACGACTTCGATATCGGCTTTTAGCGCTTGCATCGCGGCACTGTCACCTATTATATCGCCACCATCACGGTCAAGAGCATCTTCATTGAGCTCTTCAAAGCGTTGCTGGGTCTGTTTCGCTTGCTGTTCTAATTGGCTCACCGTCAAGGCGACTTTTAGCGTCGAGGCGGCAATCGCTGATAAAGCATCTAGACTACGAGTAGGAAACTGCTCAAACACCCCTGGAGTTAAACTGTCAAGCGTGAGCACACCGAGTAGCTTATCAGCATAAAAAAGTGGTAGGCCCATACATGAATGCATAGGCAGGTCACCATCATAATCTAGCAACAGGTTGTCAAAAGGATCAGGTAAATCGCTATCGGCATCAAATCTTACTGCAGTTTTTGATTCACATATGATGGCAAATCGCGGATGTTCGTCTATTTTGAAACGGCGACCTAGGGTATCTCGGGTTAACCCTTGGATAGCCAGCGGTACTAAGGTATCCCCTTGGAGAGACAATAGCGCAACGCTGTCACACTGAATCGACTTGCGAATAGCGTCGAGTAGGTTATTAAATCGGTCCTGATCATTGTCTCCTCGGGCGAGACCTATGGTCATATCAATCAGGGTTGAAACAGAGATATCTTGCATACATGTACCAACAATTAGACTGGCTTAAATGGTGTGTCGCTAAATTAATCACACTGAGTGCGGCCTTGCAACATGAAAGAGTCAAAATGACCTTTGTTGTTTGTGTCATAACGACATGATGAGATGCTTAAATGGTAATAAAACCATGAATTTAGCTTTGGTTTAGTTTGGCACGATTCATGCTCTTAAGTGGGAAGAAATACTAAAAAATAACACCGAGGAGAAAGTCTCAATGCTTAACAACCAACATATCGACATCGTTAAGAGCACTATTCCACTATTAGAGTCGGCAGGCCCGGCGTTGACTGAGCATTTCTACCAAAGAATGTTCAACCACAACCCGGAGCTCAAAGATATTTTTAATATGACGCACCAAAAAACCGGTCGTCAAAGTGTTGCTCTGTTTGAAGCCGTTGCTGCATACGCGAAGAATATCGAGAATCTAGAGGCGCTGACGTCTGCTGTAGAGCACATCGCCCATAAACACACCAGCTTCAACATTCAAGCACAGCACTACCAAATTGTTGGTCATCACTTAATTGAAACTCTGCGAGAACTTGCTTCAGAAGCCTTTACCCCAGAGGTGGAAGAGGCATGGACAGCGGCTTACTTGTTCCTTGCGCAGGTGTTTATTGACCGCGAAGGTGAGCTCTACTTACAGCGCAAACAAGCAGTGGGTGGATGGCAAAATGCGCGTCGTTTTATTGTTAGCGCTAAACAGCCAGAATCAGAGTTGGTGACTAGCTTCATCCTGACGCCAGAAGATGGTGGTGAGGTACTCGACTATCAACCAGGGCAGTACATTGGTATTGAGCTAAAACCAACTCAAGGTGATTACAACGAAATTCGCCAATACTCGTTGTCGCAAAAGCCAAATGGCAAAGATTATCGTATTTCAGTTAAGCGTGAATTAGGCGAACACAAGGGGCTTGTATCAAATTTCTCACATGATGAAGTTAACCAAGGCGATGTAG
>NZ_JATABG010000047.1:0-13426 GCF_036533755.1 Vibrio sp. M260118
TTTGTGCATGGTTCGTCTAAGCATACTGACATCATGAAAACTCAGGGTCTTAAGCAAGCTTTGAACAAGTATGGTTTTGATGCTGCATTTGGTGGAGCGCGTCGTGATGAAGAGAAATCTCGTGCGAAAGAGCGTGTCTATTCGTTCCGCGATAAGAATCATACGTGGGATCCAAAGAATCAGCGTCCTGAGCTTTGGAAAACCTACAACGGCCAAATCAACAAAGGCGAAAGCATTCGTGTTTT
Source organism: Vibrio sp. M260118 (assembly GCF_036533755.1). Lineage (NCBI taxonomy): Bacteria > Pseudomonadati > Pseudomonadota > Gammaproteobacteria > Vibrionales > Vibrionaceae > Vibrio > Vibrio sp. M260118. The sequence continues at coordinate 246 of NZ_JATABG010000047.1, forward strand.
CCCTCTTTCGAACTGGACTGAGCTCGATATCTGGCAATACATCTACCTAGAAAATATTGAAATTGTGCCTCTCTACCTAGCTGATAAGCGTCCAGTAGTTGAGCGTGACGGCATGCTGATCATGGTTGATGACGATCGTATGGAGCTTCAACCAGGTGAGAAGATCGAAGAGAAAAGTGTTCGATTCAGAACTCTAGGCTGTTACCCACTAACAGGTGCTATTGAGTCAGAAGCCAATACCCTAACAGGCATTATTGAAGAAATGCTAGTGGCAACATCTAGTGAGCGACAAGGGCGAGCGATCGACCACGATCAGTCGGGATCGATGGAACTTAAGAAACGCCAAGGTTACTTCTAAGGATTGAGGATAAACAAGATGAATAGCGCAGTTGAAGCTCAACTCGAAGAGCTTGGGATTGAAGGATACCTAAAACAACACCAATACAAATCACTACTTAGATTCCTAACTTGTGGTTCAGTAGATGATGGTAAAAGTACATTGATCGGCCGCTTGCTGCATGACTCGAAGCAAATTTATGAAGATCAGTTAGCAGCAGTTCACAATGATAGCCAGCGTGTGGGTACGACTGGTGAGCGTCCGGACCTAGCTCTGCTAGTTGATGGACTTCAGGCGGAACGAGAGCAAGGGATCACGATTGATGTCGCTTACCGTTACTTCTCGACTCAGAAACGTAAGTTCATCATTGCCGATACTCCGGGACACGAGCAGTACACGCGCAACATGGCGACAGGTGCGTCGACCTGTGATCTCGCGGTGATCTTGATTGATGCGCGTAAAGGTGTATTGGATCAAACTCGTCGTCACTCGTTCATCTCTAACCTACTAGGGTTAAAGCACTTCGTTGTGGCAGTAAACAAGATGGATCTTGTCGATTACTCACAGCAGCGTTTTGAAGAGATTCGCGATGAGTACCTTGAGTTTTCTAAGAACCTGCAAGGTGAGACAGATATCCAGATTATTCCTTTGTCAGCATTAGAAGGTGATAACGTGGTTGAGCCTAGCCCTAAAATGGCTTGGTTTGAAGGGGCGCCGCTGCTAGAAATTCTGGAGAATATCGACGTTGACCATGAAAAAGAAGTTGGCGAGTTCCGCTTCCCAGTTCAATACGTTAACCGCCCGAACTTAGATTTCCGAGGCTTTGCAGGCACGATTGCTTCTGGCAGTGTCAAAGTAGGTGACGAAGTTAAGGCTCTACCTTCTGGTAAAACATCGAAAGTCGCTCGCATTGTTACCTTTGATGGCGATCTAGAGCAGGCGCAAGCAGGCTTAGCGGTGACACTAACGCTTGAAGACGAGATCGATATTAGCCGAGGTGATTTGATCGTACTTGAAAACGCTCAGGTAGAGTCAAGCAACCACTTGATTGCAGACGTTGTGTGGATGACTGAGCAACCACTGCAGCCTGGTCGTGATTACGATGTGAAAATCGCGGGTAAGAAGACAGTCGGCCATGTTGAGGCGATTCGTCATCAGTATGACATCAACAACCTGTCAACTCATAGCGCAGTTGAATTACCGCTTAATGGTATTGGCTTGTGTGAATGGACATTGACGGAGTCTGTGGCTCTGGATGATTATCTTGCTAGCCAAGACACTGGTGGGTTCATCATCATTGATCGTTTAACTAACGTGACGGTTGGTGCCGGACTAGTACGTGAAAGTCTATCTAGTGTTGAAACCAAAGCGAGCAATATCTCTGCGTTTGAGGTGGAGCTCAATGCTCTAGTTCGTAAGCACTTCCCTCACTGGGAAGCAAAAGACATTAGTCAGCTTCTCAAGTAGTGACTGAGTAGAGTAGGGAAGCGTTATGTGGCAGCAAGGGTTTGTGTTGGCAATTTTACTCGGCATAGTGACATGCCTGCTGACAACACGAATTAAACCAAGCTTTATCTTTGCTGGGGCGGCGTTTATTGCTTTCCTCGCTGGCTTGATAGAAGTTGGTGAAGTTGCCAATAACTTTACTAACTCTTCTCTGCTCACTTTAGTGCTGCTGATTTTAGCGTCAGCAGCACTAGAAAAAACACGACTAATCAGTTGGGTGAGCCGTTCACTTTCAAATGGTCGACTCGGAACAGTTGTTGCCAAGTTGGGCGTATCAACGGCTTTACTCTCCTCTTTTACTAACAATACTGCGGTTGTGGTGTCTTTAATTGGCGCCATTAAACGCAATCAGCAACATGCACCTTCGAAACTGCTTATACCGCTTTCATACGCGGCGATCTTAGGCGGTACTCTGACTTTGATCGGGACATCGACCAACTTGATCATTAACAGCTTTGTAGAAGATGCAGGACTGCCAAGTTTAGGCTTTTTTGCTCCGACAATGATCGGTCTGTCAGTCCTGTTTGGCGGCATGTTGATCTTGATCCCTCTAAGCTATCTACTGCCCAACTATGAAGATCAAAGCCAAGATGAACTGCCTTACTTCCTTGAAGCAAGAGTAGAGCCGGGCTCACCATTAGTGGGACGCAGCATTAGTGAGAACAACTTACGTGCCTTGCGGAAGCTGTTTTTGGCTGAGGTTGTACGTGATGGACAGACTATGCCCTCTGTTGAGCCGGACTTTGTCCTTCAGGCTCGCGACCGATTGCTGTTCTGTGGTGACATCGAAAGTGTCGCGACTCTGCAAGAGATCCAAGGATTAACACTGTTTGGTCAGCACCACCTTAATGGTCAAGGTTTTGTTGAAGTCGTGGTCAGCTCTTCGGCAAGCTTTTGTAATAAAACCCTTAAATCGAGCCACTTCCGTGACCGTTTTGACGCGGTTGTAGTCGCAATACGTCGAGGGCACGAGCGTCTGCAAGGTGGGCTGGGTAGTATTACGCTAAATGCTGGTGACACTCTGGTACTTGTGCCAGGTAAACGCTTTGAGCAAGAGCGTAGCGCTCATCGTAAAGAGTTTGTTCTGGTCAATGACCTAGACTCTAGTGCCCGTTTAGATGCTAATAAGTCTGCGATGGTTATGCTTGGTTTCGCGACTGTTATTGCTCTTGCTCTGCTCGAGATGGTGCCATTGATTAAAGGCTTGTCAGTATTCTTACTCGCAGCACTGTTTTTAGGTGTTATCCAGTTGAGTGAACTGCGCCGACGTTTCCCGGTCGACATTGTCGTTATTGTTGGTTCGGCACTCTCAATTGCTCAACTGATGCTATCGACTGGCCTGTCAGTCAGTCTTGGGCAAATGTTTATCGAAGGCTTTAATGGTTGGGGGGTATTTGGTGCCTTGGTTGCGACTTACCTGCTGACTCTAATTTTAACTGAGCTTGTCACTAACAATGCTGCCGCCGCACTGTCTTTTCCTATCGGCTACAGTATGGCGATAGGCTATGGCGTTGACCCTATGCCTTTTATTATGGCGGTGCTGTTTGGCGCCAGTGCTAGCTTTATCTCTCCCTACGGCTACCAGACTAACCTATTGGTATACAGCGTAGGTAACTACAAAATAACCGATTACGTTAGAGTGGGAATTCCTCTATCGATTGTTTACTCCGTATTGGTGTTGACGCTCATTCCCCTCTTTTTTCCGTTTTAAAAGGACTGAACTATGACTACGGAAACACCAGTTAAAGATGAAAATGTCGTATGGCATCAACACTCTATCGACAAACAATTTCGCTCACAGCTGAAAAAGCAAAAGCCAGTTGTACTTTGGTTTACCGGGCTTTCTGGTGCAGGAAAGTCGACTGTTGCGGGCGCACTTGAAACTAAACTTGCGCAAGCGGGCTATCATACTTACCTGCTAGATGGAGATAACGTGCGTCACGGCCTATGTAGTGACCTGGGTTTCTCTGAACAAGATAGACGCGAGAACATTCGTCGCATTGGTGAGCTTGCTAAGCTAATGGCGGATGCTGGGCTTATCGTCTTATCTGCGTTTATTTCTCCGCACCGCGCTGAAAGACAACTTGTGCGAGAGATGCTACCTGAAGGCGAGTTTTTAGAGGTGTTCGTCAATACTTCACTTGAAGTGTGTGAACAGCGCGATCCTAAAGGCTTGTACAAGAAAGCGCGTGCGGGCGAAATCCCTAACTTTACTGGTATTGATTCTGAGTATGAGGCACCAGTTAATCCGGAAATTGATTTGCGTGCAGGCGATAAGTCGATTGATGAATTGGTCGAGGATTGTTTGTTGGTACTAAGAGCAAGACAGATTATCGATTAAACAAAAAACGCTTCCTAGGAAGCGTTTTTCAGTCTTTGAGTCTGCTGATTAAGGCTTATTACTCGAAACAGATCTCGATAAAAGCATTACCCCATTGAGAAGTGAAAGGCATGATGATGATAGAGCCTTCACACTTGTGGCGAATGGTATGGCCTTTACCAGAAACAACCACAGGCGTTGCCATATCAAAATCAAATCCACTCTCGGCAAGAATACGTTTTGCACCACCAGTAACCATGTTGGTAATTTCACCAACCATGTCGGTCACTTCATCATTCAAGCCATTCGGACGTTCACCAAGCATGTTCTGCATGATTTCTAATGCGAGACTTTCATCAAAGGTAATAGACATAGAGCCACGGCTCTGTGGGCCAACCATCCCTATTAAACCTGATACGTCTCCACGTGCGATTTCATCTTTTTTCACACGAGGTTTCTGTGGCTTCAGTTCCAGCGAAGCCATCGTTTTTAAAACGTTCATCAATGAAGCTAAAAACGGGTTTACAAATTCAGCGCGCATAATCTTCTTCTATATCTTTATTTCGCATTGTCAGAGGAACAAGCCTGACAAATACCGTGTGACTCAATTACGTGATTATTGATGGTAAAGTCATGTGCTTTTGCATTCTTTGCGAGCAAGGCTACCAAATTATCGTCTTGAAGCTCAATAACGCTTTCGCATTTATCGCAAATCAACAAATGTGAAAAGTGTTTATGAGCATTACATGAAGCACATTGAATGTAGCTGTTGGTTGATTCCACTCTATGGATAAAACCTTGCTCTAGCAAAAAATCCAACGCTCTATAAACAGTCGGAGGTTTTGCTTGAGGTTCACTTTCCTTCAACTCATCCAGTAGCTCATAAGCACTGGATGCTTTTGGGCTTGCACATATTAGTTCAAATACACGCTTGCGTTGAGTTGTAAGACGAACACCTCGGGCAGAGCATATCTCTTCAATTTGCTTCACTAATTGCAGGTCCAAACTTTTCACCATTACCATTGGACAATTTTAATAATATACCATTTTTTGCGGTTTATCGTCGCTTTGTAGGTAATATCTTACAGTTCTGTCAGTACGTTACTTATTCGTATTGTGAATGTATCGCGCACTATCTAGAGCGATATAAGTTACCCTATCTTCATAAAAAGCGATACTAATAACAGCATTTTAAGTACATCTTAATTACTGAGCTGTGTCCAAGATCGGCAAAATCGAAGCTTTCATAGTGAGTCTGTGTTGCCAAATGGTGCTGTTTTATAACGTGCATGCTTGAAGGACAATGGTCAAAGTAGTCATGCTTATCTCATGGCGAGTAAGCTTGATTCGCTGTGGTAATTATTCTGAATCTTTTTCTTTAGAGATGTATAATCGCGCGACTATTTTTTATGCCGCGTTGGAAATAGGGACGTTATTTGAAAGCGGTACTGACTGTATAGAGGTAGCTTAGTGTCTAATAGTGAAACGCAACAACAATTTCCGATGCAACGCTTTTCCATCGCACCCATGCTCGATTGGACTGATCGCCACTGCCGGTACTTCCATCGCCTATTGACTAGCGAAACACTGCTTTACACCGAAATGGTGACTACTGGCGCTATCATTCATGGTAAAGGTGACTTCTTAGCGTACAACCAAGAAGAGCACCCGGTTGCCCTTCAGCTTGGTGGTTCAAACCCTCAAGACTTGGCTACCTGTGCTAAGTTAGCAGCAGAGCGTGGCTATGATGAGATTAACTTAAACGTTGGCTGCCCTTCAGACCGAGTACAGAATGGTCGCTTTGGTGCTTGCCTTATGGCTGAACCTGAGCTGGTGGCTGAGTGTGTTGCGGCTATGCGTGACGTAGTGGATGTGCCAGTGACAGTTAAAACGCGTATTGGTATTGATGACCAAGACTCTTATGAGTTTTTAACTCAGTTTGTTTCGACTGTGGCAGAAAAAGGTGGCTGTGAGCAATTTACCATTCACGCGCGTAAAGCTTGGTTATCTGGCCTAAGCCCTAAAGAGAACCGAGAAATTCCGCCGCTTGACTACCCACGAGCGTATCAAATCAAGAAGGATTTCCCACAGCTGACTATTGTAGTTAATGGTGGTGTTAAGACTTTAGACGAGACTAAAGAGCACCTACTACACCTTGATGGTGTGATGGTTGGGCGTGAGGCGTATCAAAACCCATATATCTTGGCTAATGTTGATCAAGAGATCTTTGGTTTAGATAAGCCAGTGAAAAAGCGTACTCAAGTCGTAGAAGAGATGTACCCGTATATCGAAAAGCAACTGTCGCAGGGGGCTTACCTAGGTCACATCACTCGCCATATGTTGGGGTTATTTCAGAATATGCCGGGTGCGCGTCAATGGCGTCGATACATTAGTGAGAATGCTCATAAACCTGGTTCTGGTATTGAAGTGGTAGAAGCGGCACTGGCAAAAATACCTAAAGAGCTTAATGTGTAAAATATACCACTCTGCATGGTTAATTTTACCTCATTAAGAATTTCAAAAGGGCGTCCATATCAGGCGCTCTTTTTTATTTCCATAATTTCAATGAGTTGGGGATAATGGGAAGTTTGGCACGTATCCTGATAGATGGTTTGTATAAACTAAGGAGAAACGTATGTTTGAACTCATCTTTATTATGGCATTTGCTGCGACATTACTGGTGACGGGTGTCACTATGGTGACAGTTATGGCGGGTGTTGCGTTTTCGTTGGTGGTTATGGTGTTGCTAGGCATGGTTGGCGCAGTATTGAAATTGCTTCCATGGCTAATTGTTATTGCTATCGGTATTTGGTTCTTCAAGTCCTATGTGGCACAACCGAGATAATCTCTACCAATCAAGTATATTAAATAGCTAGTAGCATAAATATGAATTACTATTTGACGCATACCATACTTTTCTAGCTAGGCAGACAATATGACTGTCTGCCTTGTTGTGCGTACTTGGAGAGTCAAGTTTATGGGCCTAAGAGCCGCAATCTTAATGGCTGCTGTCGTTTCGACATCGGCATTCGCGGAATCAACGCTAACCACTAAAATTGGTGCGGACATGTGGTTCCCAAAAACCAAAGTGAATGAAGTCAACCGTGAGAGTGACACCAACGCGAGCTTTAGCTTAGCCCTTGAGCATCAACTGAACTATGTTCCCGATGTTCGCGTTCGATATTCAACGGTTGATGCGGATTACATGGCGTTTGATAAGCTCGATCTGACACTCTATTACCAGGTTGTCGAGCATGACTTAATGCGCTTTGATGCTGGAATGACGTTCAGTGATTTGAGCAATACCAAATACATCAATGCTGACACACAGCAGAAAAAGTATTTTGATGAACAAATCTGGGCCTGGTTCGGCTACGGTGAAATCGCGGTTCCAAACACTAACCTTGATATTATCGGTGAAATTAATTTTGGTGATAATAACGGCATCAAGAGTACTGACTTAATCGCAGCACTACAGTACCGCTTGCCACTCGGAAGTAGTGTTCTGGCACTGCGCGGCGGTTATCGCGCTATCGATCTAGAATCGGATTCAGTTTTTAAAGTGGATGAAAACTCTGATCTGGGTAAGCCTTTTATTTTTGCTAATGGCTTTTTTGCAGGTGCAGAGTTCTCTTTCTAGGTATTTCCCCACACATTGTTTAAAACGTCGAATTCTAAATCGGCGTTTTTTTATACCTATTACTTATATCCAACCTTTTCATTTAGCACTTTGCTGCTGATTGACCATGCTTAATGAGTACATTCGTTTTAGCCAGAGAAAGGAATCTCATGACTATCAATGAACTCAGGCATCTATACCGAGAGCAACAGTTAGTTGAGGCCATCATTGAACCATCCGCTCAGGAGGGAAGTTGGGTAGTAGAATTTCGCCATGCTCGAGGAGGCTTTGTGTTGCTCACAGACTCGCATGGAGAAGAGTGCCATTATGTCAATCTAGATCTAGCGTCAAAGTCAGCAATGGCGGTTGGTTTTAAGCAAGTTAGAGTTGAGTCTAAATAGCTGACCTAGGTTTGTTCGTTTACTTTCTTTAATTCTAAAAGTTATAAAACATTCACTTCTATTCTTTCTTGTTATTAAAGAGAGTGGTTAATCTATCATCACGCAATGAATAGGGATGTCGAGACCATGTCTTTGAACAAGAACGTGTCTTCTCAAGGAAACACGCCACAAGAATTACCATCAATCGCAGCTCCACTTAATGATCAACAGCTGAGCTCTCTACAGCAGACGGTTACTGACCTTTCTGCGCAGCAGCTAGCTTGGGTGAGCGGTTACTTTTGGGGCTTAGCCCAAACTCAACCTGCAGCAGCGTCTGCGCCAATTAACCAAGCAGCGGCTGCTGTTGCGGCGAAACCTGCTGGAAAACTATCAATTATCTTTGCCTCGCAAACCGGTAACGCTAAGGGGGTTGCTGAAGCTCTAGAGCAAGAAGCTAAAGCGCAAGGCATTGCTGTCGAGCTATTTGATGCGAGTGACTATAAAGGTAAGAACTTAGCAAAAGAGACGCATGTTATTTTCGTCGCATCGACTAATGGTGAGGGTGAAGCGCCAGATAATGCGATTGAGTTACATGAGTTCCTGCAATCTAAAAAAGCGCCGAAGTTACCAAACCTCCAGTATGGTGTGATTGGGCTAGGTGACTCAAGCTATGAATTCTTCTGCCAAACAGGTAAAGATTTTGATGCCTTCTTATCTAAGCTAGGTGCGACCCCATTTATCGATCGAGTTGATCTCGATGTTGACTATGAAGCGCCAGCCGCAGAGTGGCGCTCGTCTGCTCTCGAGAAAGTAAAAGAAGCGCTATCTTCTGGCGCGGAAGCTGATGTTGTTCAACTTCCTGTTGGGCAAGCGGCTCCAGGGCACTCTCCATATAATAAGCAGAACCCTTACACAGCCACTTTGCTGACAAGCCAAAAGATCACTGGCCGTGATTCAGGAAAAGATGTTCGCCACGTAGAGATTGATCTCGAAGAGTCGGGATTAACCTATCAACCTGGCGATGCGCTTGGCGTATGGTTTGAAAATAGCTCTGATTTAGCTAATGCTATCTTGGCTAAAACGGGTCTGTCGGGTGTAGAGAGTGTTGAAGTTGATGGTGAAAGCCTCTCTATTCACAGCGCTCTAGTTAGCAAGTTCGAGATTACGGCGGCTAACCCTCAGCTAGTTACTAAGTTTGCCGAGCTATCTGGTAGCAAAAAGCTACAAAAGCTGGTGGAAGATAAAGAAAAACTACGCGAGTACGCGGGCAATACCCAAGTTGTCGATGTGTTGGCAGAGAAGAAAACTAAGCTCTCAGCGGATGAGCTTGTTGGTTTACTGCGCCGACTTACTCCACGTCTGTACTCAATCGCATCGAGTCAGAGCGAAGTGGATGAAGAAGTTCATTTAACCGTCGGCCTTGTTGAGTATGACAAAGGTGATGAAAAGCGTTATGGAGGTGCATCAAGCTTCCTATCTCAGCGCTTAGAAGAGGGCGGAGAAGTGAAAGTGTTTGTTGAAAATAACAATAACTTCAAGCTACCTCAAGATGATAACACCCCTGTGATTATGATTGGCCCAGGTACAGGTATTGCGCCGTTCCGTAGCTTTATCCAAGAGCGTGATAATCGTGATGCTGAGGGGAAAAACTGGTTGTTCTTTGGTGACCGTACCTTTACGCAAGATTTCCTCTACCAAGTAGAGTGGCAAAAATACCTCAAATCTGGACTGCTTAACCGTCTCGATGTGGCATTTAGCCGTGACCAAGCAGAGAAAGTCTATGTCCAACACCGCATTCTAGAAAACGCAGAACAAGTTTGGCAGTGGATTCAGGAGGGGGCGTATATCTATGTGTGTGGCGATGCAACACGTATGGCGAAGGACGTCCACGAAGCCTTGATTCATGTTGCTGAGCAGCAAGGCAAGCTTTCACGCGATGATGCGGAAGAATTTATTAACGAACTACGTAAAGCGAAACGTTATCAAAGGGATGTGTACTAATGACTTTTTCTACTGAAAATAATAACCAAGTTGTATTGGGCGAAGAGTTAGGAAAACTATCTGATAACGAGCGTCTAAAAACGCAGAGTAACTTCTTACGCGGTACGATTGAACAAGATCTGCAAGACAGAATTACGGGTGGTTTTACTGCTGATAACTTTCAGCTAATTCGTTTCCACGGTATGTATCAACAAGATGACCGTGACATTCGTAACGAACGTGCAAAGCAGAAGCTTGAACCATTACACAATGTCATGCTGCGAGCTCGTATGCCGGGTGGCATTATCAAACCAGAGCAGTGGTTAGCGATTGATAAATTCGCAACTGAGCACTCTCTTTATGGCAGTATCCGTCTTACAACGCGTCAAACGTTCCAGTTCCACGGTGTGCTTAAGCCAAACATCAAGTTGATGCACCAAACACTTAACAGCATTGGCATTGACTCTATTGCTACTGCCGGTGATGTAAACAGAAATGTGCTGTGTACTACTAACCCGGTTGAGTCAGAGCTACATCAAGAAGCTTATGAGTGGGCGAAGAAGATCAGTGAACATCTGTTACCGAAAACGAAAGCGTATGCTGAAATTTGGTTGGATGATGAAAAGGTCGAGACAACAGACGATGATGAACCGATCTTAGGTAAAACTTACTTGCCACGTAAGTTTAAAACGACGGTAGTGATCCCTCCGCAAAATGACGTTGATGTTCATGCCAACGATCTTAACTTCGTTGCAATTGGTGAAAACGGCAAGCTGGTGGGCTTCAATGTCCTAGTTGGCGGTGGTCTGGCAATGACTCATGGTGATACTTCTACTTATGCTCGTCGTGCCGATGACTTTGGTTTTGTTCCTTTGGAGAAAACCCTTGATGTCGCAGCCGCAGTGGTAACGACTCAGCGTGACTGGGGTAATCGCTCAAACCGTAAAAACGCAAAAACTAAATACACGCTAGACCGTGTTGGTATTGATGTATTTAAAGCGGAAGTAGAAAAACGTGCCGGTGTGAAGTTCGCCAATAGTCGACCTTATGAGTTTACTGACCGAGGCGATCGTATTGGTTGGGTTGAAGGTATTGATGGTAAACATCACTTAGCACTGTTTATTGAGAATGGACGTTTGCTCGATTTTCCTGGTAAACCGTTAAAAACAGGTGTTGCTGAGATTGCCAAGATTCATAAAGGCGACTTCCGTATGACAGCCAACCAAAACTTAATTGTAGCGGGTGTGGCAAAAAGCCAGAAAGCCAAGATTGAGAAGATTGCTCGCGAACATGGCCTGATTGATGACAGTGTTAGTGAACAGCGTAAAAACTCGATGGCATGTGTGGCGTTCCCGACGTGTCCACTTGCAATGGCTGAAGCTGAACGTTTCCTGCCTCAGTTTGTTACTGACGTAGAAGGCATCCTAGAAAAGCATGGTCTACCGGAAGAAGACAACATCATTTTGCGTGTTACTGGCTGTCCAAATGGTTGTGGCCGAGCAATGCTGGCTGAAATTGGTCTGGTGGGTAAAGCGCCTGGTCGCTATAACCTTCACTTAGGTGGTAACCGAGCAGGTACGCGAATTCCTAAGATGTATAAAGAGAACATCACCGATAAGCAGATTCTTGAAGAGATCGACCAACTTGTTGGTCGTTGGGCGAAAGAGCGCGAAACCGGGGAAGGATTTGGTGATTTCACTATCCGTACTGGAATTATCCAAGAAGTAAAAGTATCTAAGAGGGACTTACATGCTTGATTCTGTCGCTTCTAAACCTCAGTTAGCGCAGCTACTCTCATTGACGAAGACAGAGCAAATACTACAGCTTGGTCAAATCAATGCAGAGTTAGAACAGCTAACCGCTCAGCAAAGAGTTGCTTGGGCGTTAGAAAACCTTGAGGGTCAGTTTGCTGTCTCTTCTAGTTTTGGTATTCAGGCTGCGGTGATGTTGCACCTAGTTACGCAGCAAAAACCGGATATCCCGGTTATTCTGACTGATACAGGTTATCTGTTCCCAGAAACATACCGCTTTATTGATCAGTTGAGTGAGCAACTGACTTTAAACCTTAAAGTCTATCGTGCTAAAGAGAGTCCAAACTGGCAAGAAGCGCGTTATGGAAAATTGTGGGAACAAGGTATAGAGGGAATAGAGAAATACAACAAACTCAATAAAGTCGAGCCGATGAGGCGAGCTTTAGATGAGTTAGAGGTTAGTACTTGGTTCTCTGGCCTACGTCGTGAACAATCCAAATCACGAGCAAGCTTGCCAATTCTGTCGATTCAAAATGGTGTGTTTAAGTTCTTACCTGTTATCGATTGGACTAACAAAGATGTTCATTACTACCTAGAGGAGAATGGCCTCTCTTATCATCCGCTAAGAGATGAAGGCTACTTATCTGTAGGTGATACCCATACGAGTAAAAAATGGGAACCAGGTATGAGTGAAGAAGAAACCCGCTTCTTTGGTTTGAAGCGTGAATGTGGTCTTCACGAAGATGACAGTGAGCAACATGGTTCGGGAATTTAATTTTCCCTCTATATATAGATAAGAAAGGTCGCATTAGCGACCTTTCTTTTTGCCCCTAAAAAGTGTCATTGTGGATAACTCTGTGAATACTATGTTCGTTTAATAGGGGTAAAGTTGGATAAATAAGGGTTTGGGCGAAAGTTAGCCTGTTACACGTTATTTTTGCAATTTTTTCTAAATAACGCTTGCCAACGTGAGCGCGATCTCTATAATGCCACCTCGTCGACAGGGCAAGGGCTCACAAGGGTTCAAGCTAAGTTGGCAGGCGAACTAGCTCAGCGGAAACGCTTTGAGAAAAGTTTTGAAAAAGTGGTTGACACTAAAACTTAAAACGCTAGAATGGCCGCCTCTTCCGAGTGATGCAAATCACAAAAGAAGAGAAGCTCTTTAAAAATATAGACCTATCAATCTGTGTGGGCACTCGTTGATGATAATCCAAATAGTTTCTTCGGAAACAATTTAGGTTTCAATGATACGAAGTGACCATTTGAATGAGCAATCATTCGAGCACAG
>NZ_JATABG010000048.1:0-18486 GCF_036533755.1 Vibrio sp. M260118
AGCTCTCTAGCTCTCTAGCTCTCTAGCTCTCTAGCTCTCTAGCTCTCTAGCTCTCTAGCTCTCTAGCTCTCTAGCTCTCTAGCTCTCTAGCTCTCTAGCTCTCCAGTTATCCATTAAACATGCGCCTTGGTTTTTAGCGCTTCCGCTACCACTTTTGGCACAAAGTTGGTCACGTCACCACCGTGAATGGCTACTTCACGCACTATGGTTGAAGAGATAAAAGCATGCTCTTCAGCGGGAGTTAAAAACACACTTTCTAATCCTGGCATAAGACGGCGATACATATTAGTCAGGCCAAATTCGTATTCGAAGTCGACAGTGGTACGCAGACCACGAATCAAAACATTAGCTTGTTCTTGTTTAGCAAAATCGACCATCAGACCGGAAAAGCCCTTAGAGCTAACATTATCTAAGTGCTTTGTAACATCTTGAGTGAACTGAACACGCTCATCCAAGGTAAACATGGTGTTTTTACTTGGGCTAGCTGCAACGGCGATGATGACTTCATCAAACATATCTGCGGCTCGTTCAATCAAGTCTAGGTGTCCGTTAGTAATAGGATCAAATGTTCCCGGATAGATGACTCGGGATAGGCGTTTTTGGCTCACTTTGCGCGTCTCTAATTTTTCCATCTCCTTCAATGTTAACAAAAAGGCTCACAATTACCCACTGAAGCCGTTATCATTGGAACAAAAGATAGATGTGGATTGAGTGATGAAAAAAATACTGGTAGTGAGAAACGACAAAATCGGCGATTTTATGTTGGCATGGCCGAGTTTTGCCATGCTTAAAGCGTCGCTACCAGATTGTCAGATTACAGCGCTGGTGCCTAATTATACGGTTGCGCTTGCCGAGCTATGCCCATGGATCGACCATGTGCTAGTTGATCCGACAAAGAATGCTTCAAAACAAACGCAAAATGAACTGATTGAACAGATTCGTCACGAACAGTTTGATGCTTCCATTAACTTATTCTCTACCACTTACAACGCCAAGTTAGTTTGGAAGGGCAAGATTCCTTACCGCTTAGCTCCAGCGACTAAGCTTGCGCAGATCTTCTATAACAAGCGCATTAAGCAAAAGCGTTCACAATCGGCTAAGCCAGAATTTGAATACAACCTTGATCTTATTCGCGCCTTTTTAAGTGATATTGGCAAGCCTATCGTTGAACCTTCAGCACCTTACTTACCGTTTAGCTCACAGCAGTTGGAGCAGCAAAAAGGCAAGTTGGCACAACAACTCGAATTGGATGTAAACAAGCCTTGGGTTTATGTTCATGCCGGTAGTGGAGGCTCTGCCAATAATCTTTCTTTAGAGCAGTACACACAGCTTGTCAGCGGTTTAGCTGGTGAATTTGAAGTGGTCTTAACCGCTGGGCCAGGTGAAGAACTAAAAGCCGCTGAGTTGCAGCAATTGATGGCTAGCCGCGGTAGAAATGCAGCGCTTTATGATAACAACGATGGTTTGGTTGATTTTTCTTGCTCGATTGCTTGTGCCGATATGTTTATCGCAGGTTCAACTGGCCCGTTACATATTGCGGCGGCGATTGATGTGCCGACGGTTGGTTTCTTTCCAAGTAAACGTTCTGCCACGCCACTACGCTGGCAACCGATCAATTCAGAAGGGAATCATATCGCTTTTTGCCCACCACAAGCTGAAGATAAAGCAAGCCAGGAAGATATGGCGCGTATTGATGTCGAAAAGGTGTTGGAAGAGTTACAGCCTTGGGCAGAGACGTTTTTAGGAAAAAGTATCAGCGCTTAAGTTGGTGGAATATAGAAGGCTGAGTTGATCTCAGCCTTTTGTTTTTATACTCGTTACTCGTTACTCGTTACTCGTTACTCGTTACTCGTTACTCGTTACTCGTTACTCGTTACTCGGCATTTGTTCTGTTTCTGTTCGAATCCATAAATCTGCATATTTGACAAAGGTAGAATGTGCAGAGAGTAGTGACAGCAGGAAGCCCTGTTTACCATCTAAGAAGCCAGCTTTAACGACATACATTTTCAAAAAGCAGCCCAACGCATGAAGAATACCTTGTGAGATGCTGCTCTTTTTACCCTTTTTCTCTCGCTGCTCTGCCCACGCTTTCGCATAGCCCGCTGACTTAACCAAGTAATGGTTCATATCATTGTAGGTAAAGTGAATCAGGTCACCATTAAGGTTTTCAACCTTCATCTTCCCAGTTACTTCGACTTTCTCATGCACTAACGCATCATTGTACTGAGTCAGTTTCGTTGGATATAAGCGCAGAACGCGGTCTGGGTACCAGCCACAATGACGAATATAACGACCAAACACCCAACTTAAGCGCGCAGTTTGATAGATGGTTGATGGTTCATTGTTAGCAACCGCAGCTAAGATGCTCCCTTTCAGTTCAGGCGTGACACGCTCATCCGCATCGAGCCACAGAATATAATCTGACTCGACATAAGACTGTGCGATACGACGTTGAGGCCCGAATCCTGGCCACTCTTGATTGACGAAAAATTTGTCGGTAAAAGTTCGTGCCACTTGTTCTGTTGTGTCTGTGCTTCCAGAATCGAGGACGACAATTTCATCAACCCAGTCATGGACGGTTTCTAAGCAAGCTTTAAGATGCTGCGCTTCGTTTTTTACGATTAGGGCAACGGCAATGGTTGGTTTACTCACTAGGATACCTCTGTAGTGGGTGATGGTAAGTTTAAATCAGAGACTACTTTATCAAACATAGCGATAACTTGCTGAGCCTCAATACGTTGCATGGCGTTTTTGTCTTTCACTCGTGCACGCCAACTCAGCTCTTTTGATGTTTTGCCTGTCTCGGCTTTAATGGCTTCTTCATAGGCCGACACAACATAGTGGCGATACTGATAAGGCCCTGTTCGCTCAGGATTATGATGAGCATAAAGACCAATGACTGGGGTGCTAACCGCATTAGCCATATGAGCTGGGCCTGTATCTGGTGCAACGACGAGGTTGGCTTTATCTAATAGCGCTAACATCTCTTTGAGAGAACTTTTACCAACCAAGTTGCTCATAGTAATATTAATCAAACTCTCGACTTTCGCGGCAAGATCTAGTTCTACTTGAGCAGGGCTACCAGCTAAAATAATGTTCCAACCTGCTTGATGTGCATGCTGAATCAGCTCAGCATAGCCTTCTGCTGTCCAGTTTTTATAGGCTTTACTCGCTGCGGGAACAATTACTAGGTTTGGCTTGATCGCGTCAAGCTGAGCGGTCGCCCAGTCCAAATCATCCGTAGAGTAGTCAATCCGCCATTTCGGTGACATATCTTGTACACCGAGCGTTTCACCAAAGGCAAGTAACCCATCGAGAACATGCATGGTTTGCGGTGAAGGGACTTTGACATTGGTAAACAAGTGTTGAAAGTCTTGGCTACGCGTGGGGTCAAAGCCGAGTTTGTGCTTCGCCTTGATACCTAAAGTCGCAATGCTGGCTCTAAACGCGTATTGCATATGCAGGAGAGCGTCAAAGCGATAGTCTTTTAGCTCGCGCCACAGTGATTTATAGCCAGACCAGCCATCTTTTTTATCAAACACCATCACTGTGATGTTGTCTAAATCTTCAATTAACTTTGCTTCCAGTTTGCCTGTTATCCAGACGATTTCAGTCTTAGGCCACTGGCGCTGTATCGCTTGTACAGCTGCAACGGTATTACAGACGTCACCAATCGCAGACAAGCGCAGTACGCAGAGAGATTTAGGAGCAGAGGAAAAAAGTGGCATATTAATTTCAGTTAGCAAGTAATAGCGAAGATTATGCAGAGAGGCTCAATAAATGTAAAATGGCGGCGCAAATAAATTGAGAGATCACCACGCATGAAGACTTTGCAGTTTGATAATCAGACCATATGGTATGACGAAGAGCTACTCAAAGAAGACCCTAAACAAGTTTTCGAACCAAGCTATTGGCAGCAAAACGGCAAAGTCATTGGCAGCGCTCAAGGGCGTGGTACTACTTGGTTTGTGCAAACAGAGTCAATACCTGCAGCGCTGCGGCACTATCGTCGTGGTGGTCTATTCGGCAAACTGGTTAAAGACAGTTACCGCTTTTCAGGTTGGGAGCAAACGCGCAGTTATCAAGAGTTTCAGCTTTTGAATACGCTAACCCAAGCGGGAGTCAACGTCCCTAAGCCAATTGCAGCTCGTGCGATCAAAAGTAGCTTGAGTTATACCGCGGATTTGTTGAGTGAAAAGATACCTAATGCCAGAGATTTGGTATCAATTCTGGTAGAAAAGCCACTTTCTGCAGAGGTATATCAGAAAATTGGCCAAGAAATCCGTAAGATGCATAACGCGCAAGTGAACCACACTGACCTCAATATCCATAACATCTTGCTTGATGAAGACGAAAAAGTTTGGATTATCGATTTCGATAAGTGTTACCAACAAGCAGGGAGTAGTTGGAAACAGGGGAACTTAGAGCGGTTGAAGCGCTCTTTTGAGAAAGAAGTGGGGAAGAGGCATATTAAGTGGTCTCACAGTGATTGGAAAAACATAGGTATTTAGGCAAGCATATGAAGATCTTTGTTATCAGTTTGATTGGTTCTGTTGAAAGAAGGGAGCGAGTTAAACAAGAGCTTAATGGTGTTTCATTTCAGTTTTTTGATGCCATAAATGGCCGTGAAGGTCTACCTGAAATTTTAGAGCAGAGAATCGATGATAACCATAGAAAGCTCTTTAGAAGCAGACCTTTAACTCCAGGAGAAAGGGGCGTATACGCTAGTCACTATTTACTTTGGCAACAGTGTATCGCACTTGATGAGCCGATCGTTATTCTAGAGGATGACTTCAAGGCAACTAAGTATTTTGATGATGTTATTTCCCATTTAGATGAGATGGCGAAAGGTTATGATTATGTGCGCCTTGAGCCACAGTATACCGAAAGCTCAAACTTAGGGTTTGATGAAATTGTACAGAAAGTACTATGGTTGGATAACTCAAAAGGCGCTACGGGGTATATGTTGACACCAGTTGCGGCTAAAAAGTTCTTACAAGCTAGTGAGCGCTGGATATGTGCAGTAGACAACTTTATTTCTGAAACCTACTTACACGGGGTGCCAAGCGTAGGTGTTATTCCTTACGCGATTTATGCGCCAAATGATATGGAAAGTACGATCCAAGGGCTGTCTAAATTACAGAAAGTCCCTCTTATCTTCAAGGTAACGAGAGAGCTACACAGGTTTTATCGATTTTTGCTTATGTCTCTTTGGAACCGAAGAATGTTGAAGCAATTAAGAAAGTGATACCTTACTTAGTTATGAAGCGCCCATGATGCTTCATAACTAAAAGTAGTCTAGAGGGTAATTTTTCTGGCTTTGAACTGAGTAATTTCTCCTGCCTCTATTTGGGTTATTAGTGAACTTAAAAAGTCGGCGGCATTATCTTTGAAAGAGATATCTTCAAAATCCAAGTAAGAGTATTCCCACCATTTAGTCTCTAGAAGCTTTTTTATAAGCTCTTTATCAAAGCGGTAACGAATTACCTTGGCAGGGACTCCCCCTACAATTGCATAGGGTGGCACATCTTTAGTAACAACAGCGTTAGCTGCAATAACAGCACCATCAGAGATTGTTATTCCTGGCTTAAGCGTTACGTTTTGTCCAATCCAAACGTCGTTGCCTATGATGAGTTTGTCTTCCTCTGGCGAAGAATAGGTTTGGATTTTCCCATTGTTTATCCCAAAAAGATTACAATATGTGATTGGACTAGTCGTGATTCTCTCTATAGGGTGCTGAAAGCCCATTATTTCCAAACCTTTTGCGATCGAGGTGTATCTCCCTACTGTTGCATAGTTTGGAAGGACAGAGTGGGAATAGGAAAAGCTTCCCATACTCCAAATGTATTTAGATTTTGGGTAGGTACATGATTCTTCAATGACTATAGGGCGCTCGCAAGCGGAAACTTTTCCCCAGTAATGACGGGAAGATAAAGTAATGTTGAGGGTCTTGAGTTGTTTTCGTTGCTGTAGTGACAGGAAAAACTTCCGATTATGCATGCCTATTACTCTTATCTAAAAAAAAGCGTAGCACCTGAGACTCATACTTTTTTAAAGTTCGTTTGAGGCGCTTATTATCCCAAGATCTGTTTTCGATTCCAGAAAACTCTTTCCAGTCTGCAAGATCAATTTCCAGTGCTAAGTTACCTCGATTATAAAAGCGCTCAGTAACGTCTAGGCCAATGTTCTCGGGTAAATCGACAATTAGGTTATTGGCAATAAATTTCTTCCAATATTCTTTCCCAAGGCCAGCGTGATCTCCTGCTTTAGTATTGAGCGTGTAGTTAATGCCTAACAAGCGAGAAATCCAACTCAAACATAAAAATTGCTCTGTTGCAGGATAGCGAGATTTGTAGCCAGACACTTTATTAAAGCGCAATTCAGGTACAAAGTTCCCGTTCCAAATTTTTAGCAAGTCCGCAGTTTCACCAAAATCAAACAGATCGCTTTTATGGTAATGTACTTCTCTTCCCGCATGAGATGAAATAAAGAACGTACTACTAGTAACTACACGTGAGTTTAGCAAGGCATGTTTACTGTCTCTTGGTGTTCCTGAATATTTCTCGTACAGCTCAACAAAGCCTCTACCAGTTAGTAGATTATCTGTCCTCATTTTTACGGCGAACTTAGTTTCAACTTTAGCTAACCCCATGTGTGAGCTATGTAGTTGACGATTATTGTTGAGTTGAATTCGTTCGTTACCATGATAAATGAAGTTAGGCCCTGGGTCGTCAAGCTCAAGCACTAGGTCATAATCTAAGCCTTGATGAGGGTGTCCTTTCCATGTCGATAAAACGATTTTAGACTCTGGAAAGTGATACCTAATGGAATTCAAACACTGTTCGGTTATCCCCTTAACTTGATCGCGCCCGGAGGTCGCTTGGATAGGGCCTTGAACAACGAATGTAATGTCTTGGTTTGGTATAGTCATGGGCGTCTATTATCGAGTGAGCCCAGCCAATAACTGAATGGGCATAACCAATTAATCATCAAAGAGGTGGCTTAATGTATCGCTATCTCGTTCTAGATTGATAGCAACGGCAGATGGGTATGGGTTCGTTGCTGAATGGTCGTTGATTAGGTAGCGACGGGTATGCGGTAAACCAAATAGGCATCTATCAACACGCACACCAAACTTTGCTAGCTCTTGAGTTGTATACTCAATTTCACTTTCAGGTCTTGATGAAGTTAATACCAAAAATAGTCCACCATCTTTTTGTAGTTCAGCAATTTTGGTTAAGTTTGCTTCAAGTCCAGGTGTTTTCCAGCCGTTCTTGGCAAACTTACTTCCGTTCTTAAGCAATACACCATCAACGTCACAGAAGACAGTCATGTGTTTTTTGCAGAAGTGCCGGTACTCGCGCAGGGTACCCCAATCAACATATTCACATGCGGAGCGACGGACGAACTCTTCGTTCGACATCAGCATCTTATATATTACATGCGAAATGTATACTTCCTTGTCAGATGAAATATTCTCAAAGGTAGAGCAAAACTCTTGAGCAGAACGGAAACTATAGCCACCACAACAGAAAAAGTTACTGATAACTTCTTTTTCTACAATGTTTGAGATAACCCCTAAAGAGTCGACTTCTACATAACTCTTGTTTTTGGCATCCACAAGCTCAATATCGTTGAGGTCAATGGTCGTGACCGCATTGATTGGTTCTGGAGAACATGAAAACTTATTGTCGCAGTCTTTGATAAAGAAAGAGCCTTCTATTTGACCTTGTTTGATCGCCTGATAGATAGTCTCTGATTGCGATGAGGTTGGTTCTTTTAAAACAACAAAATCTGGAGTTACACCTGTTGCGCGAATAAAGCTTTCCGAGACAACTTCTTGAGACGTGTACTTGTCCAAATGTTCTTGTAAACAGACGATAACTACGCGATCAAACTTCTCTAAGTCGATAGCCTCGATCGATTTCTCAAGCATTAGTTTACCATCTGGCATAGTCAGTAGCCATTTTGGTCTCATGTTGGGAAATCGAGAAGAGCGCCCCGCGACGGGTAAAATTAGTGTAAACATAAGTTATCCTGTTATTTTTTGCATAGTCTTGGCCATTGCCCAATTAAACCAAGTAATTGTAACATCATCGTGTTCTTGGATATAAGGTGCGATTCTAAGGATGGTGAGAGCTTCAATGACTCTCATCTCATACTCAAACAACCTTTCTAATGTAGCTAAGAAAGATGGTTTCGCATGCTCGCAAAAAATTTCACCTTTGATTCTGACACTGGCTTTTTCTTTTCTAAAGCTCCAACCAAAGTCGAAGTCTTGAATTAGCTTAGCTGCGTCCTGTAAAGGACTATTAATGTCACAACTAAGAAAGTCGAATAAAGTAAGTTGATTATCTTCAGTAATTTTGAGGTTGGATAGGGTTAAGTCACCGTGGCATGTGCCTAAGGGTAGATCCAAATCTTTAGTGCAATAGTTAAGCAATGTTTCTATATGAACTAAAGTATTGGGTAGCATGGTCTCTTTTCCGGAAAGATTTTCTTTAATTGATAAGATCTTTTTTCGAACGGCTTCTACCGGGTATGTGCCGTCTTCACTTTGGGATACCGAATTAATTAAGTAAAAATCTAGCGCCGTTTTTAAGTTTTTCGCGACAGTTTTAGAGCCTTTATAGGCAACTTGCTCACCACCTAGGCCTTCAATGAATGGCATAGAAACCGACAGTTCATTGTCCGTTTTGCTTATATCAAGCACTGGTATTGCTGAAATTGTATAAGATGGTGTCACCAAGGGTGTAAAGTGACGCTGCTTAGTAATGGCTTCATGGTTCCGATCTAGCGATGAATAAATTGTCTTTCGCACAAGATAGGAGTTTGACTCTTGAATGACTTCAAGTTCTGCACCGGAGTGAGAGGCAGCTTGAATTTTACTGTTTATTTCTCGCATATCTAGCTACAACCTTACTTATTATCCAGATTCCCGATAAGGCTAATGGTAGTTTCTATTGCGCCCGAATTGCTTTGCACAAACTCTAATGCTGCCCGGCCTTTATTAATCCTAAGTGAGTCATTGTTAAACAGAGACAGCAAGCTTTCAAAGAGTTCTTCGCTACTTTGTATAACTGAGCACGCATTATGTGCGATCAAAGCTTGCGTAATATCTTGAAAGTTGTAGAAGCTAGGGCCAGTTAACGTTGCTTTTGCCAACGCTGCCGGCTCTAATAAATTGTGCCCACCCACTTTATCTCCGATAAGGCTTCCTCCCATAAAACAAATGTCTGATGCTTGAATTAATTCAAACATTTCTCCCATTGTATCGCCAAGGTAGACTTGAGTTGAACTAATGACTTTCTCTTCACTACTTCTTGATACCGTCATAAAGTTCGCTTCTGAAAGAGACTTTACTTTAGAGAACCGTTCTGGATGTCTAGGAACCAAAATAAGAATCGCGTCAGGTTTATGCTTCAGAAGAGACGCGTGTGCAGAGAGAACTACCTCATCTTCACCTTCATGCGTACTCGCTGCAATCCAAACTGGGCGAGATAAACCGAGTGTCTTCCTTAGGTCATGACCTTTGGTTTTTGTTTCTTGTTTAACCACTATGTCGAACTTAATTGAACCAGAGACAGATAGTTTCTCTGCATTAACACCTAACTTTTTAAAATTGTTTGCATCGTTAGGATACTGACAAACTATCCTGGTAATGCAGCGATTTAGTTGCTTGGCTAGAGTTGGTACCTTTTTGTAACCGTTGCACGACTTATCAGAGAGACGGGCATTGACTAATGTTACAGGAATGCCTGCGTGATTCGATAGGTGCAACGTATTTGGCCATATCTCGGTTTCCATAATAATTAGCTGACAAGGTCTAATGACTTTAAGGAATCGGTTAATGGCAAAAGGAAAGTCAAAAGGCATATACCTATGTGTTACGAGT
This sequence comes from Vibrio sp. M260118, assembly GCF_036533755.1. Lineage (NCBI taxonomy): Bacteria > Pseudomonadati > Pseudomonadota > Gammaproteobacteria > Vibrionales > Vibrionaceae > Vibrio > Vibrio sp. M260118. Next base: position 9,896 of record NZ_JATABG010000048.1, read on the forward strand.
TTCCCCAATTTTTTTGCTTGTTCTGCACCGGTCGCAGTGGTAGTCGTAAGAACGATGTTTACCTCAGGGTACCGCTCTTTTAATTTATAAATTAGAGGTGTGGCAGCTATTGTTTCTCCCATAGAGACAGCATGAACCCAAATTGGTCTCTCATTATATTGAAGAGCAGGGGTAAATCCCCAGTGCTCTCTCCATCGAGAGCCCACTCTAGGCTTACCCGATTTAACCTTATAGAGGCTATAGATAAACACTGGCGATACAAGAGAGAGTAGCACTGTATAGACGAGTCTGAAGATCAAAGCGAATAACCTGTTTAGTCGTTATTTCTTAATTAAATCGTCAGGATCTAAATGAGTCCATTTTCCGCGTGGTTTATCCATATATTGAAAGTACTCGTTTGTGAATGAGCCTTGGATACACACATAGTTTCGATCACGAGATTGAGCCTCTTTATTTTCCAAGACTCGGTTTAGCACCATAGGACCAGTGGTATCAAAAACACCTTTGACACGTTCGCCTTGAGCGTAGTTCATAACATTATCAACGATAATGTCCAATGCTTCTTTGAATATAGGGTTGTTTGGTTCAGTTGCTAAAAAATAGTTGGTGTATTCGGTATTGTTCTTTATCTTGATAAATAACGCAGACTCGATACCAGCCAAAATTCGTTTTAGTGGCCACACTAAAGTTGCGTCGATATCCATATAGATCCCTCCTTCTTTGTGTAAAACAGCGAGGCGCCATACATCAGCCTGAGCCGCCCCATCGTTTAGCTTCAGATAGCTTTCGTACACGTCGGGAGATGCGTTGTTTTTTAGGTACTCTCCGCGAGCTTCTGTGCTGACGTATCGATAATCATAATCGAGCGACATCAAACGATTGAAGAGATAATTAAGATAGACAGGTAAGGTCGACTTATTAGAAAAGTTTGTCTGCCAGATAATTTTGGTTACATCGCTTGTACGATTTGTATGAACCTTAGCTGCAGAGTATTCAGGAATCGTAAAGCGAAGTTTTGGAAAAACAAAGTGAAATGGATATGACAGTACTTTGAAAATGTTACCAACCAATTTAATGGCTCGATTGGAAATTAAGATTGAAGCTGTGTTCATAAAGTTGTTACCTATGATGGCTTGAGCAGTACGAGTCAAGTCAAATTCGTTCTGTTATATGATGGAACTGACGTTGGTCAGAACAATGTGTGAGCTACTGAATAGAGTATATCTAACTGGCTCAGTGGAACAAAACTTTCGAATACCAGAAAATGAAAATAGTTGGCCTGTTTGTACGTGAAATACTATTTGATGAATTCTTTTAGAGCATCTATCACGGTGTTCGGTGTTAGTTTGTTAAGACAATCCAAATGACCAAGTGGGCATTCTCTCTTAAAGCATGGTCGACACTCAACATCGGTGTGAACCATTTTCAGTTGTTGTGTGAGAGGGGGGGTGTATTTTGGCGAGCTTGAGCCATAAATAGCAACGATGTTGCACCCGACAGCAGCAGATACATGCATTAATCCCGAATCATTACTGATGACAGTGTGGCATGCTGCTAATAGGTCGATGGCCTCGATTAATGAGGTATCTCCCGCTAAATTGAAACAAAGCTGCTGTTGTTCGTTTGACAGTTTGGAGCGGATTAGCTCACAGACTTCTCTATCTTTGGCTGAGCCAAATAACCAAACTTGATAACCGTTGTCTATCACAAACTGGGCGACTTGAGCATAGTAATGATCTGGCCAACGTTTTGCGGGGCCAAATTCTGCTCCTGGGCATAGCCCTATAATAGGTCGAGTGCTCTCTAGACCTAAGCGATCTCTTGCGTTGTTTTGGCTGGCTAAGTCGACGGTTAGACTTGGTCTAGGGCAATTTGCTAGTTCGACTTCGTTTAGCATATCGCCTTTGGCGTGTGCTAAAGCAACATACCTTTCGACCATATATTGGAAGACACGCTTATCTGGTCTTAAGTCATTGAGCAGGCCATAACGCATTTCACCTTTCCAACCTGTTCGTGAACTAATACCAGCAAAGAATGGAATCAAAGCAGATTTGGCTGAGTTTGGCAGAATGTAAGCGTTGGTATAATCGCTATTAGCCAGTTTTCGAGCCAACTTCCAGCGGCCCTTTAAGTTAAATTCACCATGCCCCATAGGCATCTCAATTGCTTGATTGACTTCAGGCATACGCTCCAAGATAGGTTTACACCAAGCAGGAGCAAGGACATCTATTTCAGCTTTTGGATGTTGATACCTTAACGTAGTATAAAGGCTTTGCGACATTACCATATCGCCAACCCAAGATGGACCAATTATTAGAATTTTCATTGCTTGTGTACCTGTTCCCTGTGGTATCTTTCTGCAGAAATATTAGCGAAGAAAATTGCCAGCATAAATCCATAGAAGGAGCCGATTAAATTAGCTGTTAATGGAACTTCTGTTAGCCCAAAAATGGTAAATCCAGCGACAAACATTGCTCCGGGTAAAGCCCAATTAGAATGCACACTGACATGATGCCTAATAAATAGCATTAATGGTACAAACAAGGTGGTAAATATACTAACAATTCCTAGAAGACCATTACTGGCAATCATTTCAAAGTATTGACTGTGAGCATGTCCGCGAGACACATTTGCTGCTCTCTCACCCATCTTTCCGGCCAAGAACAGTTCTTGGTTAAGCTCTTCTCTTTTGTCATATGGTAGCCCGATTGTAGGGTTTTTCTTAAATGCTTCTATAGCGGCAAACCAGTATTGTAGCCTGTCACCTGAAGATACTGCTTGATTGATATTTCCTGAAGAAATTTGTGAGAACTCATATATTGTGAAGTCTATTCGTTGTTTGAAGTCTTGCGAGTATTGATAAGTAGCCGAGCAAACTACAATAAACAGAGTTCCGAAAGCAATAATCAGTTTGAAGTTTAAACTTTTCAACTTGAGAATAGCAATTAGAGTTAAAAGGATCGGAATAGCAAAGATAGCACCGCGTGTTAATGTTAATGTGACAGAAATTATGCCAAGTACAAATGCTATCGTAAGTAAGGCTTTTCTGCTTGAATTAAATACAAGGGAAAAAGCTAAGAAAGCTAAGCTACATGCTAGGTATCCAAAATTGATACTGTAGAGGAAGCCATCAACTCTTACCATTTCAAGGTAATAAAACTGATATACTGCCAATGTAAATGTTGATACACATCCATATATTACACCAAGTTCAAGGTACTCTCGTATATCTACTCTGTATTTTTTCAAGTAATGAGTTAAGGCGATATAAATCGGGATGCATAGTATGAGTCTTATGCCACCCTGAAAATATCGAGTAGTTGTTCCGTCATAGATTGTTACCGGAATAGCTCCGATTAAATAAAAAGAGAGAATAAAAATCACTAGATAGTCAAATTTCCCTAGCGAAATGAACTTTTTATTATTAGTTACGTAAAGCGTTGAAATAACTACCGATAAAGCAATAATCCCTACACTAAAATTTGGAGTGGATAACAGAAAGGTTGGTACTAGCATCTAAAGAACCGTAAGGATATGCAAAAGAAGTTAGAGGCTTATTTAACAGATCTTCTAGCTCTTTCTTATTCTTCTTGATTTCAGTTTCTTGTTCCTTTGGAGTTAAAGTATTTAAATGAGGGTGGCTGACAGTATGCCCACCAATTTCAACGAGTCCAGAGTCCGACAAAGCTTTTAATTCATTTTCATTCATTAAAGGTACTGGTGTTTCCGGATTATCTTTGACTTCTACATCCCAGCGGTTAAAGGTTTCACCTGTAACCGCATATACAACAGCTTTGAAGTTATACTTTCTTAGCAGAGGGAGAAGTAGTTCATAGTTATCTCTATATCCATCATCAACAGTGATGACAATATAGCGCTTGCCATATTCTAGCCGGCTAATTAAGCCTTTGTTAGCTAAGTCTTCAAAAGTAATGGTTTCAAATCCCATGTGTTTGATGAGCTTGAAGTGTTTTTCCAACATATCAACATGCAAATACGTTCCATGTACACCTTTTTCACTGTCGTCACTAATGAAACGGTGGTACATAATGATAGGCATTTCTTTGCGTAGTTTCTCTACATAAACCGTTTGGTAGATGTGCTCAATTTGGTCTACTATCTTTGATAGGCCATAGTTTTCTTTTATCGTTTCAACTATTTGTTTGTAACAATGCTTGCTCTGTAAGCCGTTTATCACCTGTTGCGCGATAGATGTAAAATCAATGTCTAAGTCTTTCGGGCCAATGTCACCGAAGTTGCTCTCCATTGCTTGTTGAATATTACTCTCATTAATTAAGCCAATAGCCTGCGCCTCACCGATTGCAAGTGTTGGTCTACCACAAAGCAGAGACTCCATAGCAACCCGTCCCGCACCGATGACAAGATCTGAGTTTGCTAATACAGAGGCCACATCATTGGAATAGCCACAAAATTCTACGTGCTCGATAAATTTAATAAAGCGAGGTTCGACTTGAGAGCCCGAAACTACCTTAACATCGTAAAGAGAAGTGTCTAGACACTCATCAAGTAGACGATAGCATAGATCGCCTTTAGGTCCAGTAAGACGACCTATAATGGTCACAACCGGTTTTTCATTATCCGGTGCTTCTAGCCAAGTAAACTGATCTGTTTCGATACCGTTTCTGCTTACCTCTAGCTTATGTTCAGGTACCTCTAGCTTTGAAACTAGTTGCTCTTTAATTGCTTCACAAACAGGAAGTGCTTTGTCCCCCATAGCGTGGAATTTTTTACGGGACGCATGCACTGGTTGTCGGCCATGGACAGTAGTAACCATTGGAGTGCCGGTTATTTTACAGGCCACGTGACAACTCCAACTAGAAGCGCGGGAGTGAGCATGAACAAGCTGAATTTTATGCTTTCTTATTAGGTATACTAAGTATGCAACATGCCAAAAACGGCGAGGGATGCTGCGTTTGTTGAAACGTAGCTTGAAATATTCGCCCTTGTAAGGTTTCGTTAAAGTGTCAGACACATAATGAACGTTATGCCCTCTGGCAGTGAGTTCATTGCCAACCGCAGTGGCATAAACTTCTGCACCCGTTACCTCTAACTGCGAGAGTGCCATTAAGATATTCATTATTTAACTCTAATAAATTGAAAAACGCTAAGCAGATTATAGATGAGTGGGTGAGCATAGCGTTTTATCGACGTCTATGTCACCCCTAAGTGATTTAAGAGTTGATGGTTTGCATGTATTCAGCAACGCCTTCCGCGACAGATTTAAACTCATGATCGCAACCTGCTGCGCGCAGCTTAGTTAAATCTGCTTGCGTAAATTCTTGGTAAGCACCTTTTAAGTGCTCAGGGAATGGGATAGTTTCGATTTCGCCTTTGCCATGAAATTTAATTACCGCTTTGGCTACTTCTTCAAACGACTCTGCGTTACCTGTACCTAGGTTAAAGATACCTGAAGCGCCGCTTTCCATAAACCACAAGTTAACAGCAGCCACATCACCAACATAGACGAAGTCACGCTGAAAAGTTTCACTACCCGCAAACAGTTTTGGGTTTTCACCTGCGTTCATCTGGTTGTTGAGGTGGAAGGCTACAGATGCCATTGATCCCTTGTGCTGTTCACGAGGACCATAAACATTGAAGTAACGGAAACCGGTGATTTGAGACAGTTTCTCTCCATGTTCTTCAGCATCTTGCCAAACTCTACGTACATAGTTATCAAACTGCTGTTTCGAGTAACCATATACATTCAATGCACCTTCGTATTTTTTATCTTCGATAAACGTATCAGTTTCACCATAAGTAGCTGCTGAAGATGCATATAGGAAAGGAATCTCACGTTCTAGGCAGTAGTGAAGTAACTCTTTAGAATACTCATAGTTGTTGAGCATCATGTACTTACCATCCCACTCAGTCGTGGCAGAACATGCACCTTCGTGGAAAATTGCTTTGATAGGACCTAGTTCTTCACCAGACATGATTTGTACCAAGAAGTCATCGCGATCCATGTAGTCTGTAAAATCAAGATCTACTAAGTTATGGAATTTTTTACCATTTTTTAGATTATCTACCACAAGGATATCATTGCAGCCTTGCTCATTGAGTTGTTTGATAATGTTGCTACCAATCATGCCAGCGCCACCAGTTACAATAATCATACGATTTCCCAGCTTGAGATAATAATAGTGGTTTCGATTGTACCAATGGTGGCGGTGTTTATCTATAATAGAGAAAAATTATCCTTTTGGTTCTTTCATTTACTCATAAACTTGTAGGTGGTATAGAGCCAGCATTACAGGTTCAATCATATGCTTAAGATACTCGTTACAGGTGGGGCAGGCTTTATCGGCTCAGCTGTTATTCGTCACATTATTGAAAATACATCGAGCTCAGTGGTAAATGTAGACAAGCTAACTTACGCGGGCAATGTAGAATCTCTTGCTTCTGTTGAATCTAATGAGCGTTATGCTTTTGAGCAAGTTGATATTTGTGATCGCAGAGAGCTGGATAGAGTGTTTACTGAGTATCAGCCTAACGCAGTAATGCATTTAGCTGCAGAGTCTCATGTTGACCGTTCTATTGACGGCCCTATGGAATTTATTGGAACCAATATCGTTGGTACATCTACGCTTTTGGAAGCCACACGAACATATTGGAACCAGCTAGCAGATGGTGCTAAGTGCAATTTCAGGTTTCATCATATATCAACAGATGAGGTTTATGGTGATTTGGAAGGCACTGATGATTTATTTACGGAAAGTACGTCATACAAGCCATCAAGTCCTTATTCAGCTTCTAAAGCATCTTCAGATCATTTAGTACGTGCGTGGTCACGTACTTATGGTTTACCTTCAATTGTGACGAATTGCTCCAATAATTATGGACCTTACCATTTTCCAGAGAAATTAATCCCATTAATGATTCTAAATGCCTTAGACGGTAAACCACTGCCTGTTTATGGTGACGGTATGCAAGTAAGGGATTGGCTTTATGTAGATGATCATGCTCGAGCTCTTTATAAAGTGTTAACCGAGGGAAAAGTAGGTGAAACCTATAATATTGGTGGACACAATGAAAAAGCAAATATTGAGGTGGTTGAAGCTATCTGCGCTTTGCTTGAAGAGCTAGTACCTAATAAGCCAAAGAACGTTGAACTATATACTGATTTAATTACTTACGTGGAAGATAGAGCAGGGCATGATGTACGCTATGCCATTGATGCAAGTAAAATTGAGCGTGATTTGGGCTGGAAACCGGATGAAAGTTTTGAGTCTGGGCTAAGGAAGACCGTGGAGTGGTTTTTAAGTAATAAAGTGTGGTGGAGGCGCGTTTTAGATGGATCATATAACTCAGGGTGTTTTGGGAACTAGCTCTATGAAAGGTATTGTTTTGGCGGGTGGTTCTGGCACGCGACTATATCCTATTACACGGGGAGTATCAAAGCAGCTACTTCCTGTTTTCGATAAGCCAATGATTTATTACCCAATTTCTGCTCTGATGCTTGCTGGTATCCGAGATATACTAGTCATAACAACCCCTGAAGACAACGATAGCTTCAGACGCCTATTGGGGGATGGTAGTGACTTTGGCATTTCCATTGACTACGCAGAGCAAGCTAAACCTGAGGGATTGGCTCAAGCGTTTATTATTGGTGAGGAATTTATTGGGCGTGACAATGTTTGTTTGGTTCTTGGTGACAACATCTTCTACGGCCAGTCGTTTTCTCCTAAGCTAAAAGAAGCGGCAGCAAGAAGTTTTGGAGCGACTGTTTTTGGTTATCAGGTAAAAGACCCAGAAAGATTTGGTGTGGTCGAATTTGATGAGAACATGAAAGTTGCTTCTATAGAAGAAAAACCAAGTATTCCAAAATCGAATTTTGCAGTTACAGGACTCTATTTTTATGATAATCGAGTTATTGATTTTGCAAAGCAAGTTAAGCCATCACCACGTGGTGAGTTAGAAATCACTTCTATTAACGATATGTACTTGAAAGATGGAGATCTTAATGTTGAGTTGCTCGGTCGGGGCTTTGCATGGTTAGACACAGGCACACATGAAAGTTTGCACGAGGCATCTTCATTTGTTCAAGCCATTGAAAGTGTTCAAGGTTTGAAAATTGCCTGTCTAGAAGAAATTGCCTGGCGTAACGGTTGGTTGTCCGATGAGGAATTAACACAAAAGGCTCAATCCATGCTGAAAAATGAGTATGGCCAGTATTTGCTTAGACTTCTAGGAAGCAGCAAACAACTTATCCAACCGAATTTGTATTGATTTTTGCAATACTATGCGTAAGTGAATCCTTAGTTTTTGTAGGAGGGTAGCTACATGACAACTCTGATAAAATTGAATTCTATTGGTTAAAATCAATATTTTTCGCGGCCACTTTGAATATGTTTTAACAATTAGTCGCTCGAAACTTAAGATGGCTTGCAAAAATTCAGGGTAGGTAACTTCGAGATGCTCAGAGGAAGGGAGAACTTTAATCTCGCTTTGGCTGTGACATGTGTTCGTTTCTCGAGTAATAACTTCTTTACACTACCAGTAGCAAAATTAGAAAATGTAGCTTAAACAATCAAAACGAGAGGGCAATAAAGCCTTCAGCGCTATTACGATTA
>NZ_JATABG010000049.1:0-13352 GCF_036533755.1 Vibrio sp. M260118
GTTCAGTTAACTCGTTTCCGCTCGACTTGCATGTGTTAGGCCTGCCGCCAGCGTTCAATCTGAGCCATGATCAAACTCTTCAATTTAAAGTTTTGATTCCCTAAATAAATAGGGGAGGCTCAATGAATACTGATAAGTTCCTAGTCACTCGAAGCTAGTTCCTAGAAAACTTGAATTGACTGTGCTCGAATGATTGCTCATTCAAATGGTCACTCAGTTCATTGAAACCTAAATTGTTTCCGAAGAAACTATTTGGATTATCATCAACGAGTGCCCACACAGATTGATAGGTTTATATTGTTAAAGAGCTACTCTTGTTTGTGACTCATGTCACTCACGAAGAGGCAGCCATTCTAGCGTTTCAATTTAAAGTGTCAAACACTTTTTTGAAGTTTTTGTTTCACTCAATTTGAGTTGAATCAAAGCTAGTTGGCTTTACTGACTTTTCGCTGAAGCCTTGTGGCGTCTGCCGTGTCAGTGGATGCGCATTATAGGCAGTTGAGATTTAAGCGCAAGCCCTTTTTCAAATAAAATTGAAAAAAGTAACCGTTCGTTGAAATTGTATGCAAAAGCATAAAAAAAGGGAGCAAAACGCTCCCTTTTTGACCTGAATTGTCACTCTTTATATAAATGCATAAGCGTCGGCATACATTTTTGACGCTTGGGCCTGCTTATTTAGCGTAAATTGCTCACGAGCTGCGCCTGCCATTTCAAAGCGACCAGCGATATAGATGTCATACTCGGCCAATGAGCTAAAGTCTTGTTCTACCGCTTGAAGAACATTACCTACCTTTCCTTGCCACTCATCAGTCGCATCTTCGACTACGGGTACAAAGGTAACATTGTGGTTGTCCGCTGCGATCTGTTCCAACTCTTGTCTTGCGTATAATTGGCGTTCATCGCGCCCACCCCAATATAAGTAGATAGGGTTGGTTTTGCTCTGTGCAATACAGTGATCAAGAATAGAGCGCACATAACTAAAGCCCGTGCCACCAGCGATCAATAGAATAGGACTTTCGCTCTCTTCTTTAATCCAAGCATCGCCGTGAGGAGCATCAATCGTGATCTCGCCGTTTTGCTCTAGTGCCGTTTTCATTGCTTCTACCACTTCATGCGCGTAAGCGTTTTGCTCGGCCGCACCAATATGAAGTTCTAGTTCACCATCATGTCGGCAAGGGCTACTAGCAATAGAGAACGGGCGCTTATCTTTTTCACCCATTACGACCATTAGGTACTGACCCGCTTTAAAACTCACCGGGCTTTCTGGGTGCAATAGAATTTGGTAAGTATTGCAAGCCAAAGGCTGTATTGACTTTACTTTACATTGAATTGTCATGGTGTTCCTCTTACTTACTCATCTAAAGTAAGTACTAATTTACTTTCTACGAAGGCTTGGCAAGCAAATATCCATCCTTGCTGCTGCTCTTTCTCTGTGAGCATGGGTTCAAGGTGATAAGAGACTGTTCCTTCTAGTTTACGACACAAACAGGCAGCGCACGCACCAACCTGGCATCGGTGAGGAAAGCGGATATTATTGTTGAGCGCCGCTTCCAACACCGTTTGTCCATCTTGTACTTCGAATTCTATGTTATCTGGCAACAAGATGACGGAGTAACTCATAGAATACCTAACTTATCCCAAATCGCGTCGATTTTAGCCACAAGTTGAGGATCTTTGTTGATAGGTGTGCCCCATTCTCGAGACACTTCTTCACCTTCAACCTTATTCGTCGCATCCAACACTAATCGTGTTTCGCCACTAGCGACTTGTTTGGTATCCCGTTCAGGGTCCATACGTGTGGTAACCGCCCAGATGATGTCATTCCAGTCGCTTGCATTCACATCATCATCGCAAACAACAATAAACTTAGGAGTACCACGTTCAACTAAGAACTGCTCGACCTTTTCAGCTAACTGCTGCGACTGCCCTGCTTTTTGCTTGTTCATCGTCACTACAGCAAAGCTATTGTTAATAGCGCTGGATGGAATGTAGATATCAATAAGTTCTGGATTCTGGGCAATAAACTCTTTTAACTCTGTATTAGCTAACTGAGGGTATTGTTGTTGCGTGCTATGCGAGTCAGCTAACTCCGCATCCCATTTTTCCGTTGCATCGAGCCCCATCTTAGAGCCAAGACCAACAACAGGAGACGCGAAATCAAGTGAGTCAATCGGGGTATTATTGATAAACAAGCTATCCCTAACTGGATCCATGTGCTCCGTCATGGCAGCAACGACTTGGTTCCAATCTCGGGCATCAACCTTTTCATCACACACGATGACGAACTTGGTATACATGAACTGACGTAGGAAAGACCACACACCCATCATGACTCGCTTCGCATGACCAGGATATTGCTTCTTCATTGTCACTACCGCCATGCGATACGAACACCCTTCGGGAGGTAGATAGAAGTCTTCAATTTCAGGAAACTGCTTTTGCAGGATCGGCACAAACACTTCATTGAGAGCAACACCTAATACCGCAGGCTCATCTGGCGGACGACCCGTGTAGGTACTGTGATAAATTGGGTCTTTACGCATGGTGATATGAGTAATGGTAAAGACATGGTGCTTCTCTTTTTCGTTGTAGTAGCCAGTATGGTCGCCATAAGGACCTTCGTCAGCGAACTCGTTTGGATCGATATAGCCTTCCATAACAATTTCTGCGCTAGCTGGTACTTCCAAATCGTTACTCACCGATTTAACGACTTCGGTCTTCTTACCACGAAGTAAACCTGCAAATGCGTACTCAGAAAGTGTATCTGGCACCGGCGTTACTGCGCCAAGTATCGTTGCCGGATCGGCACCAAAGGCAACCGAAACCGGAAAAGGTTTACCCGGGTTAGTCTCCATCCAATCTCGCAGGTCTAAAGCTCCACCACGGTGGGCCAACCAACGCATGATAATTTTGTTCTTAGCGATCTTTTGCTGACGATAGATACCCAGGTTTTGGCGCTTTTTGTTCGGCCCTTTAGTAACCGTTAGCCCCCAAGTGAGAAGTGGCGCTATATCACCTTGCCAACAGCTCATCACCGGAACTTTGTCTAGGTCAACCTCTTCGCCCTGCCAAACAATCTCTTGGCACGATGCTTTCCGCAACCTCTTAGCTGGCATATTCAGCACTTGCTTGAATACGGGCAACTTATCGAGTGCATCTTTAAACCCTTTCGGTGGCTCTGGCTCTTTAAGATAAGCGAGCAGTTTGCCCACTTCACGAAGCTCTTTGACATTTTGACGCCCCATACCGATCGCTACGCGTTCTGGAGTACCAAACAGGTTAGTCAGTACGGGCATGTCAAAGCCGATAGGATTTTCAAACAGCAACGCAGGTCCACCAGCACGCAATGTACGATCGCTGATTTCCGTCATTTCATAAGCGGGGTCAACTGGATGAGAGATGCGCTGTAGCTTCCCTTCATTTTCCAAATGTGCAACAAAGTCGCGTAAATCCTTAAAACTCATAGACCTATTATTGGGCTGGTTAATCTGCAGCCAGTATAACAAAAAGAGGGATCATTCGATCCCTCTTTTTATTGTGGTTATATGCCACCGAATTTACTGACCTAAAACACTGAGAATCGCTCGACTATTTACTTTTTGATTGCTGCTTGCTAGCTCTTCTAGCCAAGAAGCATAACCTTGCCTGGCCAGTTGCCCAGCAATAAACCTTGCGTCATCTGATACGGCCATTCGAGCAACAAGGAACTCCCTAACCTCATTCGACATCGGTCTCACTTTGGTTAATTCCGTAATGGCGAGCTCTTTTAATCTCGGATTACTCGATGCCTGCATAACTTGCTGGAGGGAAAACGCATCAGCCACATTGGCCAGGCGAGCAACCTCAGATTCGCTATTAAAGTCCGCCTTCATCAGCCAAAGTAGCTTATAAACTTCTGGGTCTTCACTCACCTGAGCCAAGCGAACCATAACCTGAGAAGAAGGAAGCCAACTCACGATAGCGCTGTCAGTTAGCTGCTCGGTCAAGGTATTGACCGCTTCTGGAGAAAGGCTATCAAGTTCTCGGATTAGCAGTGCTTCACGAGTTTGTACCTGATAATCGTTACCAGAAAGCCAATCCTTTAAAACTAGCTCTCCACGCTCAGCTTCTAAAACAAACTCTAAAGTAGATTGATCACGTCGCCACTGTTTAAGTAGACGGTGGGCAATCGCAGGATAGTTAAAAGCTGGAACAGAAAACTCGTAGCCATCTCCTCGCTCTAACACTTGGTATGTAGGCACCATCGACTGCTGCTTTTCAACAAACAGAGCCATTTTAGGTGTAAGGATCAGGTTTTGCTGTTCGATTTTTTTCAGAAGTAGATAACGAGAAGCCTCTTGAACAGGTAAAGAAAGCCTTTGCAGAGCAAAATTAAGGCCATCCATATCATCTTCAACGACATATTGAAGCAGTTCAGCAACTTTGTCCTGAACTTGAGTGTCTTGCAGCCACTGATCTACCTTGTGAGGTTCCATCTCAGTGGCTATGGCAGTAGGTAAACCTGAAACTAAAACAATAGATAGGAGTACCGACGACAACATTCCTTGTTGCATGTTAACCTCCTTGTAACATTTAGCTTCATTGTGCGCGCTATCAGTAGATAATGCAAACAAAAACGCCACCGAAGTCGGTGGCGTTTTACAAATCTTTCTAGCGATTATTGGCGACGCATTGCGTCAAAAAATTCATCGTTAGTTTTTGTCATTGCTAGCTTGTCGATTAGGAACTCCATCGCATCGATTTCACCCATAGGATGAACAATTTTACGTAGAATCCACATCTTCTGAAGCTCTTCGTTCTTAGTTAGAAGCTCTTCACGACGAGTACCTGAGCGGTTAAAGTCAATCGCAGGGAAGACACGTTTCTCAGCAATCTTACGGTTCAGGTGGATCTCCATGTTACCTGTACCCTTAAACTCTTCGTAGATAACTTCATCCATCTTAGAACCAGTATCAACTAGCGCTGTAGCGAGGATAGTTAAGCTACCGCCCTCTTCCACATTACGTGCTGCACCGAAGAAACGCTTAGGACGATGAAGTGCATTAGCATCCACACCACCAGTCAATACTTTACCTGAAGAAGGAACGACTGTGTTGTATGCGCGAGCAAGACGAGTGATTGAATCAAGCAGGATTACCACGTCTTTCTTGTGTTCAACAAGACGTTTTGCTTTCTCAATAACCATTTCTGCAACTTGAACGTGGCGAGATGCAGGCTCATCAAACGTTGAAGCAACCACTTCACCTTTAACTAGACGTTGCATCTCGGTCACTTCTTCTGGACGTTCATCGATAAGAAGAACCATCAGCTCACACTCTGGGTGGTTGTAAGCAATGCTCTGTGCAATGTTTTGCAGCAGCATTGTTTTACCCGCTTTAGGTGGAGCAACGATAAGACCACGCTGGCCTTTACCAATTGGTGAGGCAAGGTCTAGAACACGTGCAGTAATATCTTCTGTCGAACCGTTACCACGCTCCATCACCATACGCTCATTCGCGTGTAGTGGCGTCAAGTTTTCAAATAGAATCTTGTTACGCGCGTTATCTGGCTTGTCATCGTTAACTGTATTGACCTTTAGTAGAGCAAAGTAACGCTCACCGTCTTTGGGTGGACGAATCTTGCCAGCAATCGAGTCACCTGTACGAAGGTTGAAACGGCGGATCTGACTTGGAGATACATAGATGTCATCTGGGCCTGCCAAGTAAGAACTGTCTGCGCTGCGCAAGAAGCCAAAACCGTCTTGAAGTATTTCCAGAACCCCATCGCCAAAAATGTCTTCGCCGCTTTTCGCGTGAGCTTTAAGGATAGAGAAGATAATGTCTTGCTTTCTTAAGCGAGCTAGGTTTTCAAGGCCCAAGCTTTCGCCAAGTTTGACAAGATCAGACACAGGTCTGTTCTTCAGTTCTGTTAGATTCATGGTGGTGGATACTTTTTTAGTCAAAATAGGATCTGTTATTTAGTTAAGATGAATTTGGTCACAGGATCGACCAAGAAGAGAAACTTGTTTATTTAACGTGCGATAAATTAGCACTAATTAGTAGCCTAGTCTAGATTTTGTTGGGTGACAAAAACAAAACCGTGCATTCATTCAAATTGCACGGTTTGCTTCATTCACTACTTATAGATTTGCGTCTAAAAACTCTTTTAGTTGAGTTTTAGATAGAGCACCAACCTTAGTCGCTGCCACATTACCATCTTTAAAAAGTAGTAATGTAGGAATACCGCGGATACCAAACTTAGGTGGAGTACCTGCGTTATGGTCGATATTTAGTTTACCGATAGTGAGTTTGCCTTCGTACTCATCTGCGATTTCATCAAGAATAGGAGCAATCATCTTACAAGGACCACACCATTCTGCCCAAAAATCTACTAGTACAGGGCCTGCAGCATTGATTACGTCGGCTTCAAAACCGTCATCCGTAAGCTGCAAAATCTTATCACTCATCTTCCACTCCAATGTGCTTTTTTGAAACTGGTTGGATGATAACCAGTAAATAGATGCCCTATTGGAATGTATTTACTTTCTTATTGCAAGCTTTAGCTGATATTCTATCCCCATGAAAAAGACGCATATCACAGAGCAAAAGTTCGCCGATTTGGGTTTACACCCTCAAATTACTGAAGGTTTGGAGAAAAAAGGGTACGAATTTTGTACCCCGATCCAAGCCTTGGCGCTGCCGGTACTGCTCACCGGCCAAGACATCGCAGGCCAAGCCCAAACGGGTACAGGTAAGACACTCGCTTTCCTGACTGCTACTTTTAACCACTTACTGACGACTTCTGAGCATGAAGGACGTAAGCCAACTCAGCCACGTGCAATTATTATGGCACCAACTCGTGAGCTGGCGATTCAGATTTACAACGATGCAGAGCCGCTGATTGCAAGTACAGGCATTAAAGCAGCACTTGCTTATGGCGGCGAGAGCTACGATAAACAGCTTGCTAAGCTAGAAGATGGCGTTGATATCCTGATCGGTACAACGGGTCGTATTATCGACTTCTACAAGCAAAAGGTATTCAACCTCAACCACATTCAAGCCGTTGTTCTTGATGAAGCAGACCGCATGTTCGATCTAGGCTTTATTAAAGACATCCGTTTCTTATTCCGTCGTATGCCTGAACCAAAAGAGCGTTTGAACATGCTGTTCTCAGCAACGCTTTCTTACCGCGTTCAAGAGCTAGCGTTCGAACACATGCACAACCCTGAGCATGTTGTTGTTGAGCCTGAAGTGAAAACGGGTCACCGTATCCAAGAAGAGCTATTCTACCCTTCTAACGAACATAAGATGGCTCTGTTGCAAACTCTGATTGAAGAAGAGTGGCCAGAACGTGCAATCATCTTCGCTAACACTAAACACAAGTGTGAGTCAGTTTGGGGCCACCTAGCAGCAGACGGTCATCGTGTTGGTTTGCTAACTGGTGACGTTCCTCAGAAAAAGCGCGAGCGCATCCTTGAGCAATTTACGAAAGGCGAAGTGGATCTCCTAGTCGCAACTGACGTGGCAGCGCGTGGTCTGCATATCCCTCAAGTCACTCACGTATTTAACTTTGATCTTCCAGACGACTGCGAAGACTACGTACACCGCATCGGTCGTACCGGTCGTGCAGGTGCAAGTGGTCACTCAATTAGCTTTGCGTGCGAAGACTACGCAATCAACCTTCCGCCGATTGAAGAGTACATTGAGCACACGATCCCTGTGTCTGATTACGATCCTAGCGCTTTGATTGAAGACCTACCAGCTCCGCTACGTATGCGTTCAAACCGTCCGCAGCAACGTCGCACCAACACTGGTGGTTCACGTTCAGGCAACCGTCGTAACAACAACCGCCCTCGTCAACGTCAGCAAAAGGATTCTTAAGTCGTCTATGAGTCAAGCAGTTTCATCTCCGCTTTACGCAGCCATCGACCTCGGGTCGAACAGTTTTCATATGCTCGTTGTGCGTCACATTGATGGCAGCGTACAAACGATGGCTAAAATTAAACGCAAAGTTCGCCTTGCGGCAGGTTTAGACGACAACAATGCGTTAAGCCTAGAAGCCATGCAACGCGGTTGGGACTGTTTGAGCTTATTTGCAGAACGACTGCAAGATATCCCTAAAGAGAACATCCGCATTGTCGGTACCGCAACGCTACGTACTGCCACCAATGTGGATGTCTTTCTAGAAAAAGCCAATCAAATCCTTGGTCACAAGATTGAAGTTATTTGTGGTGAAGAAGAAGCGGCAACTATCTACAAGGGTGTCGCTCATACTTCAGGTGGCAGTGGCCGCCGTTTGGTGGTTGATATTGGCGGTGCGAGTACCGAGCTAATTATTGGTCAAGGTTTTGAAGCCAAAGCACTAACCAGCTTAAAAATGGGCTGTGTCACTTGGCTTGAACGCCACTTTAAAGATCGCCAACTAAATGCAGCCAACTTCAGCATCGCGATTCAAGCGGCCAAACAGACGCTAGACCCCATCCTTGAGCAGTACACTCAAATCGGTTGGGACGTGTGTGTTGGCGCATCTGGGACTGTTCAAGCCCTGCAAGAGATCATGCTAGCGCAAGGGATGGATGAGGTTATTACCCATTCCAAACTTAAGCGCCTGCAAAAGCAAGCCATGATGGCGGATCACCTTGAAGAGCTCGAAATTGAAGGCCTTACATTAGAGCGAGCATTAGTATTTCCAAGCGGACTGTCGATCCTTATCGCTATTTTCGAGTTACTTGAAATTGATTCGATGACACTAGCGGGCGGTGCGCTACGTGAAGGCTTGGTGTATGAAATGGTAGAAGAGCTCAAGCAGGATGATATTCGCGCTCGCACTATCTGCAGTGTACAGAGCCGCTATCAGATCGACGTTGCCTACGGCCAACAAGTTGCCAACATGGCAACTAGACTGCTAACTGAATGCCAACCAGACTGGCTTGCTGAGTCTCAAGGTGAAGTACTGCTGGAAACTGCTGCAAAGCTGCACGAAATTGGTTTAACGATTGATTTTAAGAAAGGTGGTGAGCACAGCGCTTACCTACTACAGAATCTTGATTTGCCTGGCTATACACGCGCGCAAAAACATCTATTAGGTGAACTAACCCGCCGTTACCGTGAGCAATTGACTTCACTACCTGAGCAGCACGCACTCTCAAGCACTAGTGCCAAACGCGTATTACGCTTACTACGCTTAGCGGTGCTACTGACCCATCGTCGAAACCCTGAACTTGAGCCAAACATTACCCTAAGCTCTAGCGACGATAAGCTCACTCTGACGCTAAAAGCGCAATGGCTGAAAGACAACCCTCTTACTGCTGCTGAGCTTGAGATAGAAGCCAATCGACAAAGTGACATCGGCTGGCCACTATCGATTGTTGAATACTAGTTTCTACTAAACAAAATTTGAAAGATACAAAAAAGCCCGAGGGATGATATCTCTCGGGCTTTCTTTTAAATAAGGCGTTAGTTAACACCCACCGCTTTAAAGTTGGGGTTCACTGCGGTGAGCTTTTTCACAAGATAGTTGAGCAACACACCATACATAGGCACAAACAAGCCTAAACTGATCACCAACTTGAAGCCGTAGTCGACGAGTGCAATTTCAGTCCAGTGCTCCGCCATAAATGGGTCTGGACTTTGGTAGAAGGCAATCGCGAAGAAAGCGATGGTATCTAGCGCGTTACCAAATAGCGTTGAACAGGTTGGCGCAACCCACCACTGCTTTAACTGGCGCAGACGGTTAAACACATGCACATCCAAGATCTGACCAAGCAGATAAGCCATAAAGCTCGCAATCGCAATTCGAGCAACAAACAGATTAAACTCGCCTAGCTGACTCAAACCTTGAAACGCACCTTCATAGAATAGTACCGACAGACCGTAAGAGACCGCCAGAGCAGGTAACATCACCAAGAAAATAATACGACGAGCAAGTTGAGCACCGAAAATACGTACGGTTAGGTCAGTCGCTAAGAAAATAAATGGGAAGGTAAATGCGCCCCAAGTAGTGTGAAAACCAAAGACTGTAAACGGCAACTGAACCAAGTAGTTGCTAGATGCAATGATGATCAGATGGAACAGAACTAAAAGAAAAAGGGCTTTGCGCTGCTGCGCAGGGGTAAAGTTACTCATGCGATACCTTTTTAGTTTGGTTTGGGGGTGAGGGAACCCAAATCGAATCTTTCGTTAGGAAAGAGTCTTACCAACAATGTTAATTAAAAATCAGCTTGAATATTTGAATCACAAATATCAAGGTCGGCGATTATACATTAACCGATTGTCGCTGCAAGCTGCTGTTAATACGCAATCGTTGGCGTAGTAAAATTAGCTTAAAAGCCTCGCTTAAATAGCGAAGCTAAGAAATCGAGCTCTTCTCTCGACTCTTCAATCGCTAAAGCCTCAAACCAGACGCTTTCACTATAATGCTCTGACTTTAAGAACAACTGACACCCTTCAAAGTCAATCAACCAAGAGTGGATGTCGGCATCCCACTGCTTTTCAACCACAGAAGCCGATAACAGCGTGACCAATCTGTCTGCTAATTTAGGAAAGGCATCAAAGTCGAACCGTGGCGCACGGATAATGATGCGCCCTTCATCGGCTTGATATTCAAGTAGGCTAAATTCCGTTTGTCTATCAACCATGATTGGTTAAATGCTCCTGAATTAAATCTAAGAATGGATCGGCGTACTTTTCTAGTTTGCGTTGACCCACACCATTAACTGCCAGCATCTCACCATATGATGTAGGCAGGATTTCTGCCATATCGATCAATGTGGCGTCACTAAATACCACATAGGGTGGCAAGCCATCTTCATCAGCGATCGCTTTACGTAACTTGCGCAGTTTGGCGAATAACTTCTTGTCGTAATTCTTACTGGTCAGCTTATCAGACTTAGCAGCACGAGCAGCCGTATCTAAACGCGGTACCGCCAGTTCTAACGACATCTCACCACGTAACAGCGGTCTTGCTTCCTCGGTGAGTTGTAAAGTCGAATTACGGGTGATGTTTTGCAACAACAACCCTTTGTGGATAAGCTGGCGGAAGATACTCACCCAATAGTCGTGACTATTCTCTCGGCCTAAGCCATAGGTCGACAGTTTGTCATGACCATTTTCGCGCACACGGATATTTTGCATGCCGCGTAGTACTTCCACCACGTAGCCCATACCAAAACTTTGGTTAACGCGATACACACAAGAGAGTGCCTTTTGTGCTTGTTCAGTGGCATCAAAATGCTTTGGTGGATCTAAACAGATATCGCAGTTACCACACGGCTGCTCTCGGTATTCACCAAAATAGTTGAGCAATACTTGGCGACGGCAGGTTTGCGCCTCGGCAAAAGCACTCATTGCATTGAGCTTGTGAGCTTCAACTTGTTTCTGCGGGCCATCATCTTTTTCATCAAGCATGCGGCGTAACCAGCCAATATCCGCTGGGTCATACAACATCATGGCTTCCGCAGGTAAGCCATCTCGCCCTGCTCGGCCTGTTTCCTGATAGTAAGACTCAATGTTGCGTGGAATATCGAAGTGAACAACAAAACGGACATTGGGCTTGTTAATTCCCATACCAAACGCCACTGTCGCCACCACGATTTGAATATCATCGCGTTGAAAAGCGTCTTGCACGTAAGCGCGCTCATCAACTTCCAGACCCGCATGGTAACTGGCAGCACGAAGGCCGTTGTTACATAACTTCTCTGTCACCATCTCGACTTTCTTACGGCTACCGCAATAAATGATGCCGCAACTTCCACGCTGCCCTTCGAGAAAACGCACCACTTGAGAAATCGGTTTATGTTTCTCTACTAGGGTGTAACGAATATTGGGTCGGTCAAAGCTGCCTAAGTAGGTATGGGGTTCCTGCAGTTGTAAGCGCTGCATGATGTCACTTCGCGTGGCGTCATCTGCGGTGGCAGTCAGCGCCATAACTGGAACATGAGGAAAATTCTGCTTGAGTTGACCTAAAGAGGCGTATTCTGGTCTGAAATCATGCCCCCACTGAGAAATACAGTGAGCTTCATCTACCGCAATCATCGATAGGGGTAAATTTTCTAAGCGCTCAATAAAGTCACGCATCAGCACTCGCTCAGGAGAGACATAAATCAGCTTCAGCGCCCCAGAGTGCATACGATTGTAGACTGAGAGTAACTCTTCACGAGACATGGTCGAGTTGACACACTCAGCGGCCACACCATTTGCTTTTAGTTGGTCGACTTGATCTTTCATCAGAGAAATCAATGGCGATATAACCAAGGTTAACCCTTCGCGCGCCAACGCGGGGACCTGATAGCACAGGGATTTGCCGCCACCCGTTGGCATAATCACCAAGCTATCTTGACCAGAAACCGCTGACTCGATCACCTCTTGCTGACCATCGCGAAAGCTTTGGTAACCAAAAACATCTTCTAAGATGCTTTGCGGCGTCGGCAAGTCGCTTACAGGAGGTTGGGCTAAAAGTGTCGAGGTCATGAATTATCTCAATAGAGTTGCAGAGCAAACGTGTAAAACGCAGTGGCACATTGTAGTGGGGTTTAAAGGTGAATAAAACCGCAAATTGTTAGGTGAATCGGATTATGCTCCTTATACTACTTGTTTCAATTTGTAAAAATTATCATCGAGTAGAGCGAAATGACTCCAGAAGAACAACAGCGCGCGAAACAGGGTGTCTTCCTTGCCATTGGGGCATACACCATGTGGGGCATCGCTCCTATCTATTTTAAAGCTTTGACTGATGTTTCCCCGCTAGAGATTTTAAGCCATCGTGTCGTGTGGTCTTTCTTCTTACTCGCGGCGCTGCTCCATTTTGGTCGTCGCTGGCGTAACGTCCGCGATGTAATGAAATCAAAACAGAAACTGTTTTATCTTATTACAACAGCTATTTTAGTTGGTGCAAACTGGTTGATCTTCATCTGGGCGGTCAATTCTGACCACATGCTTGATGCTAGCCTTGGCTACTACATCAACCCACTTATAAATGTTCTATTGGGGATGTTGTTTCTTGGTGAAAGGCTTCGTAAATTGCAATGGTTTGCCGTTGCCCTAGCCGCTTGCGGTGTATTGGTCCAACTATTTGTGTTTGGATCGATACCTGTTGTCGCCATCGCGCTCGCATTCAGCTTTGGTTTCTATGGTTTGCTGCGCAAGAAAGTCAGCCTTGAAGCACAAACAGGTCTGTTTATCGAGACCTTAGTCCTGCTGCCAGTTGCAGCTATCTATTTGCTATGGATTGCGGATAGCCCGACCTCGCACTTTAGCCAAAATCCGCTTAACCTTAACTTGCTTCTGATTGCAGCAGGTGTCGTCACAACTTTGCCGTTACTTTGCTTCACAGGTGCAGCGACACGTTTGAAATTATCTACACTCGGCTTCTTTCAA
>NZ_JATABG010000050.1:0-21426 GCF_036533755.1 Vibrio sp. M260118
CCAATATTACTGACACCTTCATCACGAAGTTCTACTCGTAAATCTTTAATCAGCTCGATATCGCGAGATTCAGCGTCTTTCAGCGGGCGGAAAATAGCCCACTGCACATCCCACTCACCACAGACTGCTTCATTTTGCTTTTGATTTTCGTTAGTGATCTCTTCGCCGGTTTGAGCTTCTTCTAATTGAGCTACCGTCATCACTGACTGCTGACTCACCTTGTGCATATTTTCAGACAAGTAGTCTCTGTCTAACAAGCCATGCAGCAGATTAGATAGAGCCACACAAGCGTCAATTGCCGGATAGACACCATAGAAATCGAAGTCTTCTGAGCTTGGAATGATCTCTTCTAGCTTTTCTAGTTGGCGTTCAAAATTCACTTTCGCAGTTTTGACCGTGAGCTGTTCCCAGATACTGTCTAAAATATCACGGTAAACACGTGCCTCGGCAAACTCAGTACTATCACAAAACATCGCATAGTTTGGGTACATACGTTCACACAGGCTTGCCATAAAGGTAATCTGTTGCCATGGTTCTAACTTCTCAAGACGAAGCTGAAGAGGGTTCTGTAGCATAGAGACTCTTAGGGTCAGTTGACCTAGTTGCTGAATTAGACAGCGAAAGTGTACTTGATAACCAACAGGGAAAAAAGCAAGGCGATGAACAATTTCACAGATAAAGTTTATCTTCTTACCGAAGACAACACCAAATACCAACAACTGCTAAAACAAACAGCTCTTCCCGACTTGGCAATAACCTCCTCCCGCGATGAGGCGAACATCCTACTCGCCTCACCACCGCTGGCGGCAAAACATCTTGATGAGTTCCCTAACCTTGAGTGGATACAGTCTATCTACGCCGGGGTTGATGCTCTAGCTAGCAAGCTAGACGACTTCTCAGGTGAGCTAACCAATGTCAAAGGTATCTTTGGCCAACAAATCGCCGAGTTTGTATTGGGCTACTCGATAGACTACTACCGCCACTTCAATCACTATCGCCAGCTCCAGTCACAAAACCAGTGGCAGCCAAAACCTTACCAGTCTTTGGCGAATAAGAAGATGGTCATCCTAGGTACAGGTTCGATAGGAGCCCACCTTGCTAGTGTCGCTAAAAGCTTTGCTATTAAGCCAATTGGAGTCAACAGAAGTGGTATTCCAGCCAAGCACTCCCCTTTTGAATCCACCTTCCATATTCAGGAGCTTGCCACTGCGTTCAAACAAGCAGATATCGTGGTCAACACCTTACCTAATACACCTGAGACAGAGAATATCCTCAACGCAAATAGTTTAGGCCACTGTTCAGGAGCGCTACTGTTTAATGTTGGCCGAGGTAGCGCCGTAGATGAACAAGGATTATTAACAGCACTTGAAGATGGAAATATCAGCCACGCTTTCCTTGATGTATTCAAGCAAGAGCCGCTCGATAACGGTCATATATTCTGGCAACATGACGCAATAACGATTACACCTCATATCGCGGCTTTAAGCTTCCCAGAGCAAGTGGTCGATATTTTTACGGAAAACTACCAGCGCTGGCGAGACGGGTTTGGGCTCATCAATACAGTTGATTTGGGTAAGGGCTACTGAACAAAAGCAGTAGCCAGGGGGCACGTTTATGGATAGGCAGCCTTGTGTTTACATTTTATCTTCAGCCAATCGCAATGTTCTATATGTTGGCGTAACAAGTCAGCTTCAACAGCGGATTTGGCAGCATAGGACGAATGCTATCGATGGCTTTACAGCAAAATATAAGATTCACTACCTTATGTTTTATGAATTACATGAAACTATGGAAGCAGCCATTGAACGAGAGAAGCAACTGAAAAACTGGAAAAGAACTTGGAAAAACGATCTCATCAACAGCGTCAACCCTGAATGGTTAGATCTGTACGACACACTATAGGGGATTTTAAAACCAGATTCCGGATAGTTCGTTCCTCACTTCCGGAATGACGGGATTTGACGCCGTCATTCTGAACAGCGAGGCACGAGCGTGATTCAGAATCTATTCAAGGACACAATAACAACAGATTCCAGATAACTCGATTCTAGACTGACGCATGCATGGCAGCCTAAGTCTCCGTTAGGCCTTAATCAGAACCAAACAAATCGCGGGTGTATACCTTTTTTGCAACATCAGCAAGCTCTTCAGCCATGCGGTTCGAGACAATTACATCTGATTTTGCTTTAAACGCATCCAAATCACGCATTACTTCTGAATGGAAGAACTCATCCTCTTCAAGTACTGGTTCATACACGACGACGGTAATTCCTTTTGCTTTCAAGCGTTTCATGATGCCTTGAATTGATGAGGCACGGAAATTATCCGAACCCGCTTTCATGATTAAACGATAAATACCAACAACCTCAGGCTTACGCTGAAGAATTGAGTCAGCAATAAAGTCCTTGCGAGTACGATTGGCATCAACAATCGCACCAACAATGTTATTTGGAACATTCTGGTAGTTAGCCAATAACTGCTTGGTATCTTTCGGTAAGCAGTAACCACCATATCCGAAAGATGGATTATTGTAGTGGCTGCCAATACGGGGGTCTAAACCAACGCCTTGAATAATTTGACGAGTATCTAGTCCATGTGCTTCCGCATATGAATCTAGCTCATTGAAGTACGCAACTCGCATGGCTAGGTAAGTGTTTGAAAACAACTTAACTGCTTCAGCCTCTGTAGAGTTAGTCAAAAGGACTTCAATATCTTGCTTTTCTGCCCCCTCAACCAACAAGTTTGCAAACTGTCGAGCGCGCTCACTTTGTTCGCCAACAATAATACGTGACGGGTGTAAATTGTCATACAGGGCCTTACCTTCACGTAAAAATTCTGGCGAGAAGATAAGGTTGTCGCAGCCAAGTTCCTGTTTAATACGCTCCGTATAACCAACAGGTACGGTTGACTTAATCACCATAACTGCATTTGGGTTAATTGCCATCACATCACGGATAACAGACTCAACAGACGAGGTATTAAAGTAGTTCGTCTCAGGGTCATAATCCGTAGGCGTTGCAATGATCACAAAGGTAGCACCTTGATATGCTTGCTCTTTATCAACCGTGGCAATGAAACTAAGTGGTTTGTTGACGAGAAAGTCTTCTATTTCAGTGTCAACAATAGGTGAAACCTTGTTATTAAGTAACTCAACTTTCTTCTCAACAACATCTAACGCTACCACCTGGTGGTTTTGCGCTAATAACATGGCATTAGATAGGCCAACATAGCCAGTACCCGCTACAGCGATTTTCATACTTACCCCTTATAAACCAAAACTAAAAACTGCCCGACCATAACATCCGCTATTATCAATTATATCTTCTTGATATATGAGCGTTAAGCTGATTAGGCAAGCATGTTACCACCAAGAGCGATGTAGATTAAGATCTTCCCGTATTAGATATGAGAATCCAACTGTATAACAAAAAACGGAGACTGAAGCCTCCGTTTTAAATAGCTATGAGTTAGCTAGACGATGATCACATCATACCGCCCATGCCACCCATGCCGCCCATACCACCCATATCAGGCATAGCTGGAGCATCTTTCTGAGGTAGGTCAGTGACCATAGCTTCAGTTGTGATCATTAGACCAGCCACTGATGCAGCAAACTGAAGTGCGCTGCGAGTAACCTTAGTTGGATCTAGGATACCCATTGCAATCATATCGCCGTACTCACCAGTAGCAGCGTTGTAACCGTAAGAGCCTTCACCGCCTTTCACGTTGTTCGCTACTACTGACTCTTCGTCACCAGCGTTCTTAGTGATCTGACGAATAGGCGCTTCCATTGCACGTAGCGCTACGCGGATACCGACGTTTTGCTCTTCATTGTCGCCTTCTAGGTCAACAATCTTAGAAGCTGCGCGGATTAGTGCAACACCACCACCTGCAACGACACCTTCTTCAACCGCAGCGCGAGTTGCATGAAGTGCATCTTCTACGCGGTCTTTCTTCTCTTTCATTTCAACTTCAGTTGCTGCGCCAACTTTGATTACCGCCACACCGCCTGCCAGTTTAGCAACACGCTCTTGTAGCTTCTCTTTATCGTAGTCTGAAGTTGCTTCTTCGATTTGCTGACGAATTTGAGTAACACGGCCAGAGATCATTGCTTCTTCACCGATACCATCGATGATAGTTGTGTTCTCTTTAGTGATCGCAACACGCTTCGCTTGGCCTAGGTCTTCTAGAACCACTTTCTCTAGCTCTAAACCTACTTCTTCAGAAATTACCGTACCACCCGTTAGGATAGCGATGTCTTGTAGCATAGCTTTACGACGGTCACCGAAGCCAGGCGCTTTAACCGCCGCAACTTTCACGATGCCACGCATGTTGTTCACAACTAGAGTAGCTAGTGCTTCACCTTCAACATCTTCAGCGATGATTAGTAGAGGACGTGATGCTTTTGCTACTGCTTCTAACGTTGGAAGAAGTTCACGGATGTTTGAAACTTTCTTGTCGATTAGAAGAATAAATGGGTTTTCTAAGTCAACAGAACCAGCTTCTTGGTTGTTGATGAAGTAAGGCGATAGGTAACCGCGGTCGAACTGCATACCTTCAACCACGTCTAGCTCATCTTGCAGAGCCTGACCTTCTTCAACAGTGATAACACCATCACGGCCCACTTTTTCCATCGCTTCAGCAATGATGTTACCTACGCTTGAGTCAGAGTTCGCAGAAATAGTACCTACCTGAGCAATCGCTTTAGTGTCAGCACATGGAACAGACAGCGCTTTTAGCTCTTCAACAGCAGCAACTACCGCTTTGTCAATGCCGCGCTTAAGATCCATTGGGTTCATGCCTGCAGCCACTGCTTTTAGGCCTTCGTTAACGATAGCCTGAGCAAGTACAGTAGCCGTTGTTGTACCGTCACCCGCAGCGTCGTTTGCTTGAGACGCCACTTCTTTAACCATTTGCGCGCCCATGTTTTGGAACTTGTCTTCAAGCTCGATTTCGCGCGCTACAGATACACCATCTTTAGTAATAGTTGGTGCACCGAAAGATTTATCTAGAACTACATTACGACCTTTAGGGCCAAGTGTTACTTTTACTGCGTCAGCTAGAACGTTTACACCCTCTAGCATTTTTACGCGTGCGTCGTTACCAAATTTAACGTCTTTAGCAGCCATCTTTAGTTTCCTTTTCTAAATTCTTTGATTGGATTGATATTTGAATTTGAGCAAAAAATTACTCAATGATTGCTATTACTCAACGATAGCCATGATGTCGTTTTCAGACATAACTAGTACTTCTTTACCGTCAATTTTTTCAGTTTTAGTGCCGTAACCTTCAGCAAAGATAACTGTGTCGCCAACTTTAACGTCCAACGGAAGCACAGTACCGTTTTCTAGGATGCGGCCTTTACCTACAGCTAGAACTACGCCGCGAGTCGATTTCTCTGCAGCAGAACCAGTTAGAACAATGCCACCAGCTGACTTAGATTCAACTTCTTGGCGTTCTACGATAACTCGGTCGTGTAATGGACGAATGTTCATCGGTCGTCTCTCCTGAAAATAATTGTGTTGTTGATGATTGGCCATGCGCAAAAAGCACAAGGCTTCAAAGTCTTGTGCTAACTATATGTGGGGCAATTCTAGGAAAACCAAGGGGCAATAGGCGGATTTCTGTGATCTGGTTCAGAGAAGAAGGGATTCAACAATAGTGCTGTCGTAGATGTCCACACCTGCGTATGGCGGCAAAATTACCTAACGCCAATCATCCAAAGGAATTATCTGAGCGCTTTGAGTATCTTGGTCGCTGACATCACCATCGAGCACATCTTGGAACTTAACCATTTGCGAGACAAGTTCTCGCATCAGCACCACGTTGGCATGGTTGGGGTTTTTACAATTACCCACGACACGATCAATGTGGCTTTGCTGAGCCCAAAGCCTATCTTGCATGCCATTAGACGCTGAGAGAATCAGCTCTTCACACATCTCCTGTTTAAACTGGGCAAAACCCTCGGGATTATGCTCTGCGAGTTCCATTAACTCATCAAAAGAAGGTAAGATTTGATTAACTAGTGGTGAACTCATGTTGCCTCCTTTGGTGGTGATGGAATTATCAACACCATCTCTTAAGGATAGGCGAGTTATTAGGGATTGGTGAACCTCCGCAATAAAATCTCAAATATGAGAATTTAAAAGTGGCAGTCTACTTTTCTATTGGTTTTATCTGATAAACGCAGCGACGTTCCCCAGCGACGATGTGCTCCGTTCGTTCAACAGATAAATCGGAGCCTAGCAGCGCTTGAAAAATGTTCAACTCGGAACGGCATAAGCTCGGGCAACGAGTTGCAGCTTTGCAAATCGGGCAGTGATTCTCAATTAATCGATACCCTGAGCTTGTCTGTTCAAGCTCAGCGATATAACCCTCTTGCTGCCTCAAACTAACCAGTTTTAGCAGCTTTGACCATACATCTGAAGCAGAGCTTAACTCTTGTCGATAGTAAGTGAGTGTTTTCGCTTCTCGTTCTTCGGCGACTTTTTGTAATCCTTCACTGCCAAACAGGTTTTCAACAGCATCCATCACTTGAATAGTTAATTCACTATGACGGTCAGCAAAGTGTGCATGGCCCTTTTGAGTTAAAGACCAATGACGGGTTGGCCTACCAACCTTAACTTTAAGGTCTTCAAACGTCAGCAATCCATCACGTTCCAAACTTTGCAGATGCTGACGAGCGCCCATCGTTGTCATATGAAGCTTACCAGCGAGTTGTTTTGCCGTCACCGCTCCTTCAGTTTTTATCGTTTGTAGTATTTTGTCAGCACTCTTCATGCTTGCTCCTTCAATCACAAAAATATTATGGAGCAATAGCTTTATAAAGCAAATGCTTTACCGCTGGAGATATTGCATGGGGACGAGCTGTTTTTTACGACTATAACGATCAAACAAGCTTTTGAGTGGATTGGGTAGTTGCCCAACATCAATCACCTCAAAACCATGCTGAGCGTAAAACCCCTCAAGATGAGCATAAGAAAAACAGAAATCATTTGCCGCTAAAACATGCTGCGCGCAATACTCCATAAGTTGGTGCCCTAGGCCTCCCCCTCTATAAGCAGGAAGCACTAACATACCGGTTAGCAAACGAAACTGTTCAATAGATCTATAACGGACGACAGAAACAATCTTGTGTTCGATGGTGCCAACAATGGTTAACTCATCGCTCTTTGCTTTCCCCGAAGGATAGTGCGCTTTATACAAACGCGACACCAAAGGCAGCTTAATTGGATCCAAAGTTTCAATATGCATTGCGCTCATTATCACCAAACTTCAAATTAGGGTAGAATGCTCGCAGTTTAGATTACCCGATGAAGCCAATGCAAATAACAGCTAACGCCGACCTACGTCCCTACCACACGTTTTCAATTTCTCAGCAATGTGCATACCTAGTGGAAGCCAACTCAATAGATGACCTAAAGAAAATTTATCTAAACAGTGATTGGGCAAATCTACCTAAACTTATGTTGGGCAAAGGCAGTAATATGCTGTTCACCCAGGCTTTTCAAGGTGTCGTGATCTTAAACTCACTGCTCGGAAAAGAAGTTAGTGAAAGCGAGCATCACTGGCACCTACATATTTCTGGGGGCGAAGATTGGCCCTCTTTAGTTGAGTGGAGTATTGAAAACCATTATCCCGGTCTGGAAAACTTAGCTCTGATCCCTGGTTGTATAGGTAGTGCGCCAATCCAAAACATCGGTGCCTATGGTATTGAGCTGAAAGACGTTTGTGAGTATGTCGACATTCTTTGTCTTGACAGTTTAACCGTTAAACGAATGAGTGCCAAAGAGTGTCAATTTGGCTATCGAGATTCGATTTTCAAGCATGCCTTATACCAAAAAGCGGTGATAGTCGCGGTAGGATTGAAACTGGCGAAAGAGTGGCAACCAAACAATGAATATGGACCACTTAAATCTCTGCCTGAAGAACAACTAAACGCCGAACAGATATTCAATCGCGTATGCCAAGTTCGCATGGAGAAGTTACCCGATCCGACTGTGACAGGTAACGCTGGGAGCTTTTTCAAGAACCCGGTGATCTCAAACGCGCAGTTCGAGCAGCTACAGCAGCAATTTCCAGATATGGTCGCTTACCCAGTTGATAAAGGAATGAAAATCGCAGCGGGTTGGTTGATTGACCAGTGCAAGCTCAAAGGCACGACTATTGGTGGAGCCCAAGTCCATCCGCACCAAGCTTTGGTCTTGGTCAATAAAGATAACGCAACAGCCAGTGATATTGTTCAGTTAGCGGAAAAAGTACGCACTGCAGTGTTTAATAAGTATCAAATCAGCTTAGAGCATGAGGTTCGCTTCATAGGTGCCCATGGTGAAACTAATTTGCAGGCCATCATAGGAAGTGAGCAATGAAAGATCATTCAATCAAACTCGCTATCCTAGATTTACTGTCACAAGGCGGGTTCCGTTCCGGGGAAGAACTTGGGGAACAGCTAGGCGTATCCAGAGCTGCAATCAGCAAACACATCAAAGGTATTCAAGCTTGGGGCGTTGACGTATTTCGTGTCCAAGGCAAAGGCTACCAACTAGCGAAGCCTTTGCAACTTCTCAATCATGAAAAAATTCAGAGCAAACTTAAAAACCAGGTCGAACTAATACCGATTATTGATTCAACCAACCAATATTTGCTCGACAGAGTCGATAGTTTAGAGTCAGGCTCGGTATGTCTTGCTGAGTATCAAGCAAAAGGCAGAGGCCGTCGAGGGCGAGAATGGGTGTCACCTTTTGGTTCGAACTTGTATATGTCTATGTTTTGGCGTTTGGACGCAGGTATGGCGGCGGCAATGGGGTTAAGCCTAGTTGTTGGTGTCGCTATTGTAGAGGCCCTCGAGCAAATGGGCCTACAAGGCGTTAAGCTAAAGTGGCCAAACGATCTTTACTATCAAGATAGGAAGTTAGCTGGCATTTTAGTCGAGATGTCAGGACAAGCAGGTGGAGCAGCCAATCTTGTAATTGGTATGGGACTCAACCTCATGATGTCAGAGCAGACCGAGGGCATCACTCAACCATGGGCTAGCTTATACGAAGTCGCCGACCAACAGGATGTGGATAGGAATCAACTTGCAACAACAATGGTATCGACGTTGCATCAAACCCTAGAAGATTACGAACTGCATGGCATGTCAGGATTTGTAGAGAGATGGAACCGACTCGACAACTTTATCAACCGTCCTGTAAAACTGCTTATTGGGCCGCGTGAAATTACCGGTATAGCACGCGGAATCAACGAACAAGGCGCTGTGCTTTTAGAGACAGAAACCGGGCTTGAAAGCTATATTGGTGGAGAGATAAGCTTAAGAGCTTCGAGTCATGAGTAACTAGTTTCGAAGTTTGACTATGAAAGCTCCGAGCATTCGACTTAGATGTATACGCTCTTCAGCCATGCTTTAACCGATATCTTTGGAGATATATTGGATTTCTATCGCAATAAGTAACTGAGTTCTTAGCTCTGCGAGTGAGCCTTTCGCTACCGAAAGAAAATGAGCTTTTTCTTTATTAGAAGCTCGCTCCAATCCTTCAGCGATATTACTAGGAGCCGAAAGCCCAGAACGACAAACCTGATCTTTAAAACTGTAATCTCGGATTTGTTTAAACGATTGATAAACCAAGCAACTAAGGTTAAAGCTACGTTTCCAGATTTCTAATTTTTCGTGTTTCATTAGATGGTCCTAGTTGAGCTTCATTGTTTCATTTTCTTACGAGAAGAGATAACCATTGAGTGAAAAAAGACCTATCATGCTCAATAAGCAAATCATACCCGTGACTAGTAACTCCAACTCGCAACCCGTTACTCGAAACTTCTAACTTTGTTTGCTAATATCCCTGTCCACTTTAAGTAAAGGTAACTCGTCCAACATGATGACTAATAGGAACTTATTCGAACAACTTCCTACTTTGGCGCAAGATCCCTCTCAATTTGAGACACTCTTTGCAGCCAAAGATTTTCGCACTCGATTAATCGAGGCGATTCGACAGGCAAGTAAACGAATCTACCTAGTTGCTCTCTACTTAGAAGATGATGAAGCAGGACGAGAGATTTTAACTGAACTCTATGATGCCAAGCAGCGTAATCCTGGATTGGAAATCAATGTTTGCGTCGATTGGCACCGAGCACAGCGCGGTTTGATAGGTGCAGAGCCTGGTGAAACCAATGCATCGATGTATAAAAGCTTTGCGGACAGATACGAACACAAAATTCCTGTCTATGGTATACCGGTTCGAGGCAGAGAAGTGTTTGGTGTTTTACATCTAAAAGGTTTCATTATCGATGACCAAGTTATCTATAGTGGTGCGAGCCTCAATAACATATACCTCAACTACAAAGAGCGTTATCGCTTTGATCGTTACCATGTTTTAAAGAACAAAGCTCTCGCCGATAGCATGGCAAGCTTTGTTCAACTACAAATGATCGAACATCCTGCTGTGAACAACTTAGCTTGCCCACGCAAGCCTGCAACCAAAGAGATCAAAGCGCAAATTCGTCAACTTAGAGCCTCTCTTGCAAAATCCTCATATCAATTTGAGTCACAGACGGTCTCTCAAGAGCAAGTGGCTGTAACGCCAATTGTTGGTGTGGGTAAAAAACGCAATAAACTCAACCAAGGTATCAACCAATTACTTGCACAAGCGAAAGATGAAATTTTCATCTGTACACCCTATTTCAACTTCCCACGCAGCGTAGCCAAGGAAGTGAAGAAAGCGCTTAAGCGCGGTGTAAAAGTGACTATTGTTGTCGGCGACAAAACCGCCAATGACTTCTACATTTCACCAGAAGAAGAGTTTAAGACCATTGGTGGTTTGCCTTACCTTTACGAGCGAAATTTACGCCAATTCGCAAAATCGAACGAGGCCAATATCGCTAGTCGTAAGCTTTCGATCCATCTATGGAAGCATGAAGAGAACAGCTTCCACCTAAAAGGTATTTGGGTAGATAAACGCTACATGCTAATCACAGGTAACAACCTGAACCCAAGGGCATGGAGCTTAGATCTCGAGAATGCTATTCTAATTCAAGATAACTACCACCATCTAACTCCCCAGTTTGAGCAAGAAGCTGAAAACATCCTCCAGCACACTCAGCTGATATGCACCTACAAACAGCTAGAGAAAGCAGAAGATTATCCGGAAGCGGTTCAAAAGTTGATGCGCAAGATAACAAGAGTTAGTGCAGATCGGGTGTTGAGGCAAATTTTGTGATCTAATAAGTAGTTCATTAATTCGTCATATAAGTATTCAAAGAATATAAAGGTTTAAACTTGTTAATTCCATTTGTTGATCTATCGTTTCTGTTCTTTTTTTCATTAGTAACGACATTTACTATGAGAAA
The DNA here is from genome assembly GCF_036533755.1 of Vibrio sp. M260118. NCBI lineage: Bacteria > Pseudomonadati > Pseudomonadota > Gammaproteobacteria > Vibrionales > Vibrionaceae > Vibrio > Vibrio sp. M260118. Next base: position 11,344 of record NZ_JATABG010000050.1, read on the forward strand.
AGTAGCCCAAAGAGTGAGACTTGTGGACAAACCAAGTACTCGAAAGCAGCATAATGGATCGATTCCGCTTGTTGGTGGGATATCCATTTGTATTTCCCTGTTGTATTTCTTATTTAACAACCCAACACTTCTTCCTAATAACAACTTATATGTAGCTTGTATCTTAATTCTAGTGGGAGTTGGGGCTTTAGATGACAAGTATGACATAAGCTTCAAATTAAGGTTTGCAATCCAAGCTGCGCTATCTGTAGCAATGATGGTCATTGGTGATATAGAGCTTAGTACCATTGGCGATGTATTGGGGACTGGTGAGATTATCACCTTAGGTTGGTTTGGTTACTTTGTTACGATTCTAGCTGTCGTTGGCGCCATCAATGCATTCAACATGGTCGACGGAATTGATGGTCTGCTTGGTGGGCTGTCAATTGTTACCTTTGGTGGACTGGGGATAATGCTCGCATACGACGGACAGCAAAACTTAGCTTACATCTGCTTAGTCTTAGTTGTGACAATGCTCCCTTATATTCTCTTAAACTTGGGGGCTTTTGGTAGACGAAGAAAAGTTTTTATGGGCGACGCTGGCAGTATGTTGATTGGTTTCACTGTCATCTGGCTTTTATTGCTATCAAGTCAAAATGGAACGGCTCCACCATTACGCCCTGTGACAGCACTATGGTTAATAGCCGTTCCATTGATGGACATGACAGCAATTATGATCAGACGAATTCGTAGGGGCGATTCACCTTTTAAACCCGACAGAGAGCACCTTCATCACATATTTCAAAGGCTTGGCTTAACTTCTTTTCAAACCCTTATAGCTATTTGTACGATAGCTACATTGTATGCGGCTGTAGGCATTTATTCAGAAATTTACAACATTCCAGAGTATTTAATGATGTATACATTTTTAGGTTGCTTCACAATATACTTAATATTCATCAGCAATATATGGAGAATTACAAAAAAAATAAGAATAGTACAAAAAGACTAGAAAGTAACTCAGCTATTACCTCTGAAGGAATAATTGTGTTTTTTCATATCTATCATAGGTTTTTCAACCCAGCGCCAAGATAACATTGCAAACACTATAGTCCAAACAAAAACACTTAACAAACTCACCAATGGCTCAAATGTGCTTAAGTGCAAAAATAAATTCACAAAAATCATATGATAAATATATATTCCATAAGAGATATCATTACCTCCCAGTATTGTAGAGAATAACCCGGTAAAACTATAAGCAAATGATATAGTCAATAACCCGAGTAACGTAGCCGATATTGGGTTAATACCATTACCAACAGTTTTCATTCCAACAAAGTCAAAAACAACAATAGACGATAAATAAACAGCCAACCATATAAGCACTTTCTCCGACAAATACCGCTCCACAAAAAACTTGTTTCTTTGCAATATCACACCCAACAAAAACATGTTAAGGTAAGGAAAAATAGTCATGCAAAACAACTTAAAGAACAGATTTTCCCAAAGGTGCCCATTGTAATATCTATAATAATTGATAACACATAAAAGGATAAACACTGAAATTAACACAAGCTTATTCCAATTGATTCGCTCAAAAACATAGTACATAATTGGCAAAATCAAATAAAACTGTAGCTCAATAGATATTGTCCACAAGCTCCCATTTAGTACCCCTACTCCAAATCCTCTCAAAAACTGGGGGTTATAAAACTGAGCAAAGGTAATCTGAGCTGTTAACCAAGCAATAAGTTCGACAACGTTAACTTCAATATCATATGAAATAAAAACAACCAGTAACGAAAATACCAAGCAAACAATTAAAGCAGGATAAATCCTTAATATCCTGTTTAAAAAGTAAGCTTTAGAGGAAGAGCTTCTTTCCCACGAAGCAGAAACAAGAAAGCCGCTGACTACAAAAAAAATAGGGACGCCAGGAAAAATCTGTAGAATATAACTAACATCAAACCCTAGGTGCTGAAAACTGTGGCCAAACATTACCTGGAGAGCTTTCACCCTCCCTCAACGAGGCCTATGAGTATAGCTTAGAAAGCCATACACATAGTTCGAGACGCATAAAATACCTTACTTTCTCTTAAATACATAATAGTTAATTGGAAGTCTATAATAGTTTTGATGAAATAGATTTTTAGAACTAGCTTCTTGCCCTGTTATACGTTTCGACAGTAAAAGTTTTACTCCAGTTACCAATGATATATGAGGAATAGAAATCATCCCGTCAGTTCTATACTCTAGACTGTACTCTCCACTTAGACGATTAACATAATCTAAATCAAGGCCAACATACTTCATAGTAAATGGGGTGAGAATAAGCAAATCGCCGCTGTTAATGGTGCTAGGTTCAGAACTAAGCTGTGCGCTGTATTTTGAATCCTGGGATGAAAAATTATTTTTCGAACCAACATCATCAATATTTCTTTTTATATCAAAATCTTTCGAGTTTAAACCTCTAGACTCCAAAGACTGGATAAAACTATGAAAAACTTCATTGCCATTACTATTTACACCATCAAGAAAAAGTATAACTTTTTCATCTTTATTCTTTATGTAACCTGAAAGAAACTCAACTGTGTTTTGAAAGTTGTTTGGAGTCGATTTATAATAACCAAATAAGTATAATCCCGTTGGAATGCTACTGGTTAAGAATAAAAAAGCGAAAGCATAAGTACATAGCCTGCTTTCTATTTTCTTTTGGTACTCTAAAAAATAATACAAAACAGGAATAATAGAAACAAAATAAACAGGTAGTGCGTAATGATATTGAAATATACCCAGATAAATGTATGCTAAAAAGTAAATTAAACCAGAAAAAATTAGAGCGTCGAGTGTCGGGTTAACATCCTTATATTTAATTATTCTATATAATCTAACCATGGATATAGGGGCAATGGCCATAACCACAAATGGGTCATAAATTAAATAACTAAAAATCACTTTAAAAAAATTAGTCCAAGTAGGAATCAAACTACTACCATATAGACTATCTCCTTGATTAACATATACAACAAAATAATACATTCCAGCCCATATAAAACAAGAAGCAAAAAGTGAAAAACAAAGGAAAATAGTCCCTCTGTTAGCTTGTTTTCCAGAAAACAGCAAATAAAAGAATGAAAAACCACCAACAATGATAAATGCGGTTTCTTTATAAAAAGCGATATTGTTGCAGATATCACTGAAAACAAAGCCCATATAGGCTTATTGCTTTCATTGAATTGTACAAAAGCGTATAGGAACACTAACAAAAAAAAGCTTTCGCTTCTCTCCGGGACAAACAACCTCAGCCATGCAGTAATAAATCCTGGCGTCAACGTTAATCCAATCAAAAATATAAATATCAGCATCCTATTTTCATCATTAACAAATCTCAATGATAACTTATATAGAAGAAAAACAGACACAAAAAATTGGATGGTATTAAAAGCATAGAAAAACTCAGGGGACATCGATATTTTTGACAACACACTAAGTTCATATCCATTCAAAGGAAAAAATCGTCCTATTTCAGGAAAAACAAAAAACGGCAGTTTTTCTCCGGAGAAAAGAGTCGAAATTAGAATATGGTCATCAAGTACGGCAAAATTTGAAAAAAAAGTAATACAACATCCATAAATGATCACATAAATCACGAAAAATCTTTTTGTTGTCATATTAGATTCTCTTTATTAAAGACCCATAACTTGGATATACTGTATCCAACCAAGACATATACCCCACCAGAAATAAACTGAGTAAAAAACTCATTAACACCCAAAAACCTGAATAAAAAAATGAAAGTGGTGATATTGGCCAAATATGAAACTAACATTCCAACAAAAAACCTTGGCATATCTTCCCTATGTCTTCTTTTACTACTAAATGTGTATTTTTTGTTTAAAAAATAAGACACTAAGAAACCAATAAAATATCCAATCGCATTGGCTATCTCAGGTACAATTTGAAAGTAGAACAAAATAAATGTTGTGCCATACCCAATAATTGTATTAAAAACACCAACTAGCCCATACTTGATTGAATGACTACTAAACACCTATAGCTCCTCTCGTATGAAGTACTTAGGCCGATGCTTCGTTTCAGTATATATTTTCCCTACATACTCTCCGACAATACCAATAGAAAATATTTGTATTCCACCTATAAAATAAATTGGAAGAACTGTTGATGCCCATCCAGGTACGGCTGCAGATGAAAACAGATACACTAGTAAAATATATATAGTCATTACGAATGACCCAATAAATGAAAGACCACCCAAAAAAGAGATCATCCTTAAAGGAACCACACTAAAAGATGTTATACCTTCAAGAGCAAAACCCAACATTTTAGTCAAAGTATATTTTGACTCACCTGCCTCTCTAATCTTAACATCAAAATAAACTGTATCGGTTTCAAATCCAATAAGGTTTACCATTCCCCTCAAAAACAAGTTTACTTCTTTGTACTCTAAAAGAGCTAAATTAGCTCTATTACTCAATAGTCTATAATCAGCATGATTTTTTATTATATCGACCCCCATAACACTCATCAATTTATAAAAAAGTGTTGCTGAGTATTTCTTAAATTTCCCATCGGTTGATCTATCATTTCTTACTCCGTATACTACCTCTACACCGTTTTTATACTTTTCAATAAATTTTTCTATTGCATTTATATCTTGCTGTAGATCAGCATCAAGTGAGATTACACAATCACAATCATCTTTAACTTTTATCATCCCTGCCCATAAAGCGATTTGATGACCTTGATTTTTTGATAGTTTAAACCCTCTCACATTTTCATATTTCTGATTTGCTGCCTTTATTTTTTTCCATGTTTCATCTTGGCTCCCGTCATCAACGAAAACAATATAACTATCAGTTGAAACAATCTTTCTATCAACAATTTCACTCATATAACGGCATAATTCAAAAACCGTTTTGTCAATAATTAAATCTTCGTTATAGCAAGGAATAACAATTGCTAACTTAGGGACATTATTCATTGGAAAGCCTTAAAAATTGAGGAATCTTAGATAAATTTTTATATAAAATTGCAGTAAAAGTTGGCATGCCATTATCTCGCATAATAGCCATATCTTCTTTTGACTTTGAAATAATGTTATTTATATTCCGGTTGCTCATACCACCAACCTTCATTTTAATAATGACCTTACGTAAATAGGATACTGTAATACCCTCCTGCCATAATAGTCTGACAATGGAGTCATAGTCCGCTGATATTTTATACTCTTCATCAAAAGAGCCGTAGTATTGATAACACTCTCGCTTAACGTAAAATGTCGGGTGAGGAGGCATCCATCCAAATCTTAGTTTATTTTTACTAAATTCACCTGATTTCCATTTTCTAACAACAGCAGATGGGTCGTTTTTCTTCACGTACTCCAGGTCAGCGTACACTGATTGTGATCCACTGCGGTTAAAAGTATTCACAACATCTGTGATTGCACTGGAATAAGCTAGAACATCATCTGAATGCAAAAAACCAATAACATCTCCTGTTGCAACAGCAATACCTTTATTTAAGGCATTATAAATTCCGTCATCAGGCTCTGAGATAACTACCGACACTTTGGAGCAATTTTTATTAATTAACTCGATAGTATTATCATCAGAGTTTCCATCTACAATGATGTACTCAATATTTGGGTAGTCTTGTTCTTCAAGAGAGGTCACCGTATCCAATATAGTAGTACTACTATTATATGTAGCCGTAATAATCGAAACTTTCATTAGTAACCTATACCGTTAGAGTCAAAACGCACAATATCATCCTCTTCTAGATAAGTACCAGAGCGAACTTCAATAAGCTCTAAAGGTACTTGACCTGGGTTCTCAACAGAGTGTGGAGTTCCCACTGGAATATAAGTAGACTGATTTTCGGTAAGGAGGAATACCTCACTCCCTTTCGTAACTTTCGCAGTTCCTGACACTACGACCCAATGTTCAGCTCTATGGTGGTGCATTTGAAGTGCTGTTTTCTCTTTTGGCTTAACTAATACTTGCTTCACATGGTAACGCTCACCTTCAGATACTGTCTCATGACTCCCCCATGGGCGATATACCTCTTGATGCTGCTGACATTCCGCTCGATTTTGCTGTTTTAGCTGATTTACTATCGATTTTACATCTTGGACCTTATCTTTATCAGCCACTAAAACTGCATCTTTTGTTTCTACAACAATTAGATTTTCCACACCTACTGTAGCAACGAGTTTATCCTGTGAATAAATGTAGCTGTTCTGTGTTTGCTCAGTTAACACATCACCACGGGTAGCATTGCCTGTCTCATCCTTATTATTCACCTCCCAAAGTGCTGACCAAGAACCAACATCACTCCATTTTGCATCCATTGGTACGACAACAGCTCTCTCTGTTTTTTCCATTACTGCAAAGTCTATTGATTCATCAGGAATTGTTGAGAACACGTCCGATGACATACGAATAAAGTCTAAGTCTTCAAAATGACTATCGTAAGCACTTTCACATGCTTTTAACATGTCAGGCCTGAACTTAGCTAATTCGTCAAGGTAGGTAGAAGCTTTAAATAGGAACATTCCACTGTTCCACAAATAGCGACCGTCCGCTAAATATTGCTTTGCCGTTTCAAGATCTGGCTTTTCGACAAAACTATCGACCCTAAAACCTCGACTTTCATCCTTAACGGTAACAGTGTTACCAGTTTTAATGTACCCATATCCCGTTTCTGGCACATTGGCTTTAATACCGAATGTGACCATATCACCACGTTGTGCGTACGGAATTGCAGCTAGTACCGATTGATGAAAAGATTGAGTATCTTTAATTACATGATCAGCAGCGAGTACCAACATCAATGCATCTTCACCTGAAGCTTGTTGTTCAGATAAGGCAAACTTGGCTGCTAGGGCGATAGCAGGGGCAGTATTACGCCCCACAGGCTCTAATAGTATTCCGCTATGATGGATATCAATACGGCGAAGTTGCTCAGCAACTAGGAATCTATGTTCTTCATTGCAAATAACAAACGGAGCATTGTGCTCTAGGCCTACCATGCGACTTAATGTTTGTTGGAGCATGGTTTGCTCACCAGTTACCGCTAAAAATTGTTTTGGGTGCTTTGCGCGAGATAGAGGCCATAAACGACTACCTGAGCCGCCGGCCATAATTACAGGAATAAGCATATCGGCTAACCTCGATAGTTATCTTGATTATCTAAGAACCACTGGTAAGTCATAGTTAAACCGTCTTCTAAACTCGTCTTCGCCTCCCAGCCTAAGCTCTTTAACCGTGAAACATCCATTAACTTACGAGGAGTGCCATCTGGTTTCGTAGTATCAAATTCAATTTCGCCATCAAAACCAACAACCTTTGCAACAGTTTCAACAAGCTCACGAATAGTGCAATCCACGCCTGTACCTACGTTTATGTGACTAAGCATTTCTAGCGTATTTTCTTGGTACACTTCTTGATCCAGATTCATCACATAAATCGAGGCTGCAGCCATATCATCGACGTGCAGAAACTCTCGCATAGGTTTACCGCTACCCCAAGCAACGACTTTACTATCGCCATTCGATTTTGCTTCATGAAAGCGACGCAGCAACGCAGGAATAACATGAGAGTTTTGAGGATGAAAATTATCATTTTCACCATACAAGTTCGTTGGCATTATCGACCTATAGTTACGACCATACTGACGGTTATAAGACTCACACATTTTGATCCCTGCAATCTTAGCAATTGCGTAAGGCTCATTGGTTTCTTCCAAAGTTCCCGTCAATAAAGAGTCTTCACGCATCGGTTGTTGTGCAAGCTTTGGGTAAATGCAAGACGAACCCAAAAATAATAAGTCTTGAACACCATTTGAATGCGCAGAGTGAATAATATTGTTTTGAATCGTCAAGTTTTGGTAAATAAAATCTGCAGGATAGGTGTTGTTAGCAACAATCCCGCCGACTTTTGCGGCCGCAAGATACACTTGGTCAATATGGTTGGCTGCAAAAAACGCCTCAACGGCTGAACCATCTAACAGGTTGAGCTCATTGCGATCTTTGGTAATAACGTCTACTGTACTGTCTTTAGACAGTTGGCGAACAATCGCTGATCCGACCATCCCCTTATGACCAGCAACAAATACTCTTTTCATACTAGCACCGATAATATAAATAGAAAAAGCAGAGCCCAAAGTAAGGATCTCTGCAATATATGTAAATAAATTTTACTGTCTAATTAACTTTCTAGAGAGATCACAACGTCAAAACCGTGCTCTTTTAGAACTGCGTGTTGTTTTGCTTTATCGATATCAGACGCCACCATTTCTGCACACATTTCTTCCACCGTGATCTCTGGAGTCCAACCAAGTTTGGCTTTCGCCTTACTTGGATCACCAAGTAACGTCTCCACTTCTGCAGGGCGGAAGAAGCGAGGGTTTACTTTTACAATGACATCGCCAATTTTCACTTTTGGTGCTTTTACTTCATCAATAGAGGTTACAGTAGCAATCTCATCAACACCTACACCAGAAAACTCAAGCTCAATACCTGCCTCCTTGGCTGATAAGCGAACAAACTCGCGTACAGAGATCTGCTTACCAGTAGCAATCACAAAGTCTTCCGCTTGCTCCTGTTGAAGCATCATCCATTGCATACGAACGTAATCTTTGGCGTGCCCCCAGTCACGCAGCGCATCCATATTACCTAGTTCTAGGCAAGACTCTAGGCCTTGAGAGATATTTGCGATCGCACGCGTAATCTTCCGAGTTACAAAGGTTTCACCACGGCGTGGTGACTCGTGGTTAAACAAGATACCATTACATGCGTACATACCATAAGATTCACGATAGTTAACAACAATCCAATATGCGTACATTTTAGCTACGGCATACGGAGAGCGCGGATAAAAAGGAGTTGACTCACGTTGAGGAATATCGCGAACCTCTCCGTAAAGCTCTGAAGTTGAGGCTTGATAAAAGCGAGTTCTCTTTTCCAAACCGTTGATACGGATCGCTTCCAGAAGGCGAAGCGTACCCATGCCATCCACATCAGCAACATACTCTGGAGACTCAAAAGAGACCGCTACGTGTGACATGGCACCTAAGTTATAGATCTCGTCAGGTTGAATGTCTTTTACTAACCGAATTAAGTTTGAAGAATCCGTAAGATCGCCATAATGCAGTTTAATATTTGCACCGCCGTTTACCAACGCATCGATACGTTCTGTATTGTGCGATAGTATAACTAGCAATATCAGTTGTCGCTACAGAGCCGGAACTTAATACTCCACCTATACCTATTGACACTCCAGGACATACGAGCGCTTTAGCACATATCCAAGAGCCGGAGCCTATTCTTATTTGGCCAGTTATTAAACTAAATTTACTGTCTTTATAGTCGTGACTACCAGTTAACAACATACAACCTTGAGATAAACAAACATTATCTCCTAATTCTACTAACACTAGATTGTCGATCCAAACATGCTCTCCGATCCAGCAGTTTTTTCCGACTTTTAATAGCCAAGGGTATTTGATTTGTACACTGGGCTTAATCAAACAATTTTCAGCAATAGACGCACCAAAGGCACGTAGTAACAAATTCTTCAGGGCATTTGGCCATGGAAAATAAGTACGAAAAAAAATGCGGGATGTTAACAACCAAAAAGCGATAATAATCTTGCTTTTTCCTACTATATATTCTGAATTGTCAAACTCTGATAACTTAACTCTGTTCATCTTTACACACTGTAGTTAGAGATTTTTCTGCTATAGATAGTAATAAAACGAAACCTACCAAAAATGATAATAAAAGGAACTCTGATATAATACTAGCAATGACCAATAGCAAGAAGTAAACGGATACAGACATTCTTCGAAGGCATTGGAAGGTTATAGCTAAAAATATTGTCAACCCCACGAACCCCGAAAAAACGATTACATTGGAAAATAAACCGTCATACCAAAGTATAGCAGTATTTTCATGCCCCGAGCCTAATAAGTAATATGAAGACTCGGTACTAGATAAAGCTTGAATAAACTTCGTTACTCTGGCGTTGGATGAAACATCATCAACTAATTCAAAGTTAAGAGAACGTTCAATTAGAGAAC
>NZ_JATABG010000051.1:0-13281 GCF_036533755.1 Vibrio sp. M260118
GGGTACGCCCGCTTAACCGCACGACGAGAAAAGTGCACCTTACAGAAGCGGGTGAGCGATGTGTGCAACACGTTCAGCACATATTGGAAAGTATTCAAGACATGGAAGGGAGCATAGGGCAGTTAAAGAATGAGGCGCAAGGTTTACTGCGTATCAGTGCACCAGTGACTTTTGCTACCAAACATCTAGCCTCACTTATTCAGGACTTTAAGCAGCACAATCCGGCTGTGGGTATCGATTTACAACTCAATGACCGGAAAATTGATGTAATTGAAGAGGGCTTTGATCTTGCCCTGCGGATTGGGCAACTAAAAAGTTCATCCTTAATTGCGAAGCGTATTGCCCCGGTTCGCTTGGTTGTGTGCGCTTCCCCAGACTATCTTGAACGGCATGGAACACCTGTGCATCCAGACCAGCTTATACCAGAGCATCTATTGAGCTATAGCTACATGGATTACAGTCAATCTGAGTCACTACTTATGAATGCCCTAAAACGCTCGTCAAAAGAACTAAGCTCAGGTATATCCTGCAACAATGGCGATATTCTAGTTGAGTCAGCAATTGCGGGAGAAGGCTATGTTTTTCAACCCACATTTATCGTGTCTGAAGCGGTCAAGAAGGGAAAACTTAACGTCATTCTAAAGGATTTTGAACCAGAGCCCATGGCGCTATATGCGGTGTATCCTCACCGTAAGCTAATCGCGACTAAGATGAGTGCATTTATAGAGTTTCTCAGTAATTATTATGGTGATTTGCCGTATTGGGATGAGGCTTTTTAACAATCGTGGTATACAGCTTTGATTGTGTTGAGCGCTGTTTCCCATGCAAGAAAGTCATCCTTGTTCCACTAATTTAAGTAGTTCTTCTAAGAAAGTTATGTCCACTAACGAGCTAGCACCCAACTCCTTAATCGCCTCAAACAAAAAGGCCTCGCGATTGCGAGGCCTTTGGTTTTCTATCTAATCAGAAGTGATTAGTCACGTAGTGACGCACCAAACTTCTCGGATACGTGAGCAACGATAGCGTCAACCGCGCCAGCGATGTCGGCATCTTCAAGCGTGCGCTCTACAGATTGTAGTGTTAGCGCGATTGCTAAGCTCTTCTTACCTTCTTCAACGCCTTTACCAACGTAAACGTCGAACAGTTTAGCGTCTTTCAAGAACTCGCCACCTTGCTCTAGACAAGCAGCAACGATGTCGCCAGATGCTACAGCTTCGTCAACAACAACCGCGATATCACGACGGTTCGATGGGAACTTAGAAAGCTGAACTGCTTCTGGAATCACTTTAGTGCTGATTGCAGACCACTCGATTTCGAATACGATAGTGCGACCGTTAAGGCCGAACTTACGCTCAAGCTCTGGGTGAACAGTACCGATAACACCTACCTCTTTGCCATCTAAGATGATCGCCGCAGATTGACCCGGGTGAAGTGCTGGGTGTTTGGTCGCAGCGAAAGAGTATGCTTTCTCGTTCGCAGACAGCTCAAGGATCGCTTCTAGGTCACCTTTAAGGTCAAAGAAATCAACGGTGTTGGTTTCAATGTCCCAGTGCTCTTCACTGCGAGTACCTGCGATAACACCAGCAAGCATTGCTTCTTGGCGCATACCGTTTTCTGCTGATTCACAAGGAATGAAACGTAGACCTTGTTCGAATAGACGAACACGTGGCTGTTGGCGCTTCTGGTTATGAACAACAGTGTTAAGCAGACCTTGGATAAGACCAAGACGCATCGCTGACATGTCCGCAGAGATTGGGAATGGCAGAATTAGCGGCTCAACATCTGGCACGATAAGCTTTTGCTGCTCTGGCTCTACGAAGCTGTATGTGATCGCTTCGTGGTAACCACGGTCAACAAGTAGGTCACGTACACGTTTTAGTGGAAGGTTCGCTTCAACGTGGTTGTGCATCTTAAGTGTTGCAGCTGGGTGCTGGTTTGGAATGTTGTCGTAACCGTAGATACGACCCACTTCTTCGATTAGGTCTTGCTCGATAGCAATATCGAAACGCCAAGTTGGCGCAGTTGCAATCCAACCTTCAGACGTGGTTTCTACAACCATACCTAGACGCTCTAGGATCTCTTTTACGTCAGCATCTTCGATGTGGTGACCTAATAGAGAATCTAGCTTAGTGCGACGTAGCGCTACTGTGTTTGCTGTCGGTAGATCAGCTTCTGACTCAACACCAACAACAGGTGCGACTTCACCGCCACAGATCTCAACAAGAAGCTGAGTTGCACGCTCCATTGCGCTTGCTTGCAGTGCGAAATCCACACCTCGTTCAAAACGCATTGAAGAATCAGTGTGTAGACCGTAGCTACGTGCACGGCCACGGATGTGGTCAGGTGCGAAGAATGCACACTCAAGTAGAACGTCAGTTGTTTCAGTCGTTACACCAGACTCTTCGCCACCAAAGATACCAGCGATTGCTAGCGCTTTGTTGTGGTCTGCGACGACTAGTGTATCTGAGTTTAGTTCAGCTTCGTTGCCGTCTAGAAGAGTTAGCTTTTCGCCCTGCTCTGCCATACGTACTACGATACCGCCTTCGATCTTGGCTAGATCAAATGCGTGCATTGGCTGACCTTGCTCTAGAAGCATGTAGTTGGTGATATCAACGACAGGATCGATAGAACGGATACCACAACGGCGCAGTTTTTCTTGCATCCAAAGTGGAGTTTCAGCTTTAACGTTTACGTTCTTAACCACACGGCCAAGGTAACGTGGACATGCCGCAGGCGCTTTTACTTCGATAGACACTTTGTCTTCGATAGAAGCTGCTACTGCTTCAACTGATGGTTCAGTGACGTCAGCACGGTTTAGTACACCAACTTCGCGAGCCATACCGCGAATGCTGAAACAGTCAGCACGGTTCGCAGTTAGGTCAACGTCTACTGTTACGTCGTCTAGACCAAGGAACTCTCGGAAATCGGTACCGATTACTGCGTCTTCAGCTAGCTCCATGATGCCATCAGATTCTACGTCGATGCCAAGCTCAGTGAATGAACACAGCATGCCGTGTGATGGTTGACCACGTAGCTTTGCCTTTTTAATTTTGAAATCGCCTGGAAGTACAGCGCCAACAGTAGCGACTGCAACTTTAAGGCCTTGGCGACAGTTAGGCGCGCCACATACGATATCTAGTAGCTCTTCGCCACCAACATCAACTTTAGTTACGCGTAGTTTGTCTGCGTCTGGGTGCTGACCGCACTCAACCACTTTACCTACTTTAACGCCTGTGAATGAACCAGCTACAGGAAGAACGTCGTCTACCTCTAGGCCAGCCATAGTAATTTGGTGCGTAAGCTCGTCAGTAGATACTGAAGGGTTTACCCACTCACGAAGCCATGATTCGCTGAATTTCATTGTGATGAACCCTCTGGATTACTTGAACTGTTTTAGGAAACGAAGGTCGTTCTCGAAGAACGCACGAAGATCGTTTACACCGTAACGAAGCATCGCCAGACGCTCGATACCGATACCAAACGCGAAGCCCGAGTATTTTTCAGGGTCAATGCCAACACTGCGAAGTACATTAGGGTGCACCATGCCACAGCCAAGGATCTCTAACCACTTGCCATCTTTACGCTTCACATCCACTTCCATTGAAGGCTCAGTGAATGGGAAGTATGAAGGACGGTAGCGAACTTCTAGGTCTTCTTCGAAGAAGTTAGTTAAGAAGTCGTGCAGAATACCCTTAAGTTGAGCGAAGTTTACATTCTCGTCTACTAGCATACCTTCCACTTGGTGGAACATTGGGGTGTGCGTTTGGTCGTAGTCGTTACGGTAAACACGGCCCGGAGCGATGAAGCGGAATGGTGGTTTGCCATTTTCCATCGTACGGATCTGAACACCAGACGTGTGCGTGCGCAGCATAAGATCTGGGTTAAAGAAGAAGGTATCGTGGTCAGTACGCGCTGGGTGATCTTCTGCGATGTTTAGTGCATCAAAGTTGTGGAATGCATCTTCAATCTCAGGACCAGACTCAGTGCTAAAGCCTAGCTCACCAAAGAACTGTTCGATACGCTCAACAGTACGAGTAACAGGGTGTAGACCGCCGTTCTCGATACGACGACCCGGTAGAGTTACGTCGATTGTTTCTGCTGCTAGCTTCGCTTCTAGCTCTGCACGTTGTAGTGCATCTTTACGAGCTGCGATAGCTTGCTGAACAACGCCTTTCGCTTTGTTGATCTCTTGACCAGCACTGCGGCGCTCTTCTGGTGGTAGTTTACCTAGGCTTTGAAGCTGAGCAGTAAGCTCACCTTTTTTACCTAGATACTGAACTCGCACTTCATCAAGTGCGACTAACGAATCTGCTGCTTCAATCGCTGCGTTCGCGTTAGCAATGATCTCTTCTAGATGTTGCATCGTTTCCTCATCTACCTATACCCAGATTAAAGGTATAAGTGGTAGTGTCCATAATGGGTTAAGCACAGTTCTGCGATTACCCGACTGGAATCTTGGGTCTATAAATAGCTGTACATAGTAACGAATGACAAGGGCAAATCCAAATCGAAATCACCCTATTTACTGCCTTTGGGTAAAATTTCATCTCAACGCTTGATAAAAGGCGGTTTAGCACCAACTAATTTAATTATCACAAAGCATTCTAAGGAACTAAGATGACAATTTCGATTGAGCCAATTGCGCCACATCAAAATGAGGATATTTGCCGAATTATCAAAGCTGTGGGTGCTGAGTTTGGGGCGATTGGTGAAGGGTTTGGACCATCGGATCCAGAAGTAGAAGCAATGAGTCAATACTATACAGAAAACAACCAAAGCCTTTACTTGGTTGCTACAGTTGATGACAAAATTGTCGGCGGATGCGGTTTGGCGCCCTTTCAAGGTTCTGCAGAGACATGTGAGCTTAAGAAACTCTTTCTACTTCCAGAAAGCCGAGGGCTGGGCTTGGGCAAAAAACTCAGTGAGCAGTGTCTTGAATTTGCTCAAAACCAGGGCTTTTCACAATGCTACTTAGATACGCTTAAATCAATGACAGCGGCGATAAAACTGTACCAATCTTTAGGCTTTGAGCATCTAGACCAACCTCTCGATGGAACAGAGCACGGTGGATGCGATGTGTGGATGTTAAAGCGACTCTGAATCCACTAATTCCCATGCGTGGCGAACTCGATTTCGCCCCGCAGCTTTCGCTTCATAAACTGCGCTATCTGCTGCTTTAATCAAGTCGCTATAATCCGCCATATCTGCGGTACGCTCAGCGACTCCGACACTGATACTACCTCGCCAAACACTTTCTCCGACAGGCACTAGCATCTGATTCACTTTGTGTCGCGTTAGCTCAGCAATATGAACTCCACCCTCGGTGTTGGTGTTTGGACATATGACAAAAAACTCATCACCACCAAGACGACAAACTAAATCATCACTACGAAACGAATCGGCCAAAGTTTGCGACAATTCAACCAGTAACCTATCTCCTGCGTCATGACCCGCGGTATCATTGACCTGCTTAAAGTAATCCACGTCAATCATTATGCAAACGAGCGGCTCAGTGTTTTGCATCGACTCTTGCCAAAAGGCTTTGAGCTTACGAACGGCATAGCGTCTATTAGGTAATTTAGTCAGCGAATCAGTAAGGGAGAGTTGCTCTAACTGCTTGTTAACCATAGAAAGTTGCTTCGTTCTCTCTTCTACTTTCTCTTCGAGATGTTGATTGAGCTCAAGCAGCTCTTTGTTGCGCTCAGAAACCTGCTCAAACAAACCACTGAGCGCCTTAAGTAAAGGCTCTGTTGAATTGTCTTGTTTCTTTTCTTCTTTCTCCCAAGCAACCTTAGGATCGACACCTTGCTCAATATGTCTAACCTGACGAGCCATATTCTTATCGATGCCAAGAATGTGGTAAGCCAGCCAGTGAATAAGGAAGTTAAGCAGGTGTTCAGAAGATTTTTTATTCTCTTCACTGATGAAAGACTGCATGCTGATGATGTCTGTCATAAATGCACGATGAACTTTTATATGAGATTCGACGTGTTCTTCATACACACCAACACTTCTCATTAAGTTTTCTTCTTCTTTGAAATGGAATTCGGCATAGCGAGAGAGTTCAAACAACGCCATTCGAATGTCTTGCAGAGATATACTGTTTTGAGCAATGAGATCCCCATAGCGGTTAATCACCTCTACTAAGTACTGATGCTGCTCATCCACCTCATCGAGTCCTGTTTCGTAGCACTCATCCCACTCAAATGACTTCATCTTCTGCATTACCTTAGACAATATAACTTCCTTTTCGCGATACAATTGACACTTGTGGCATTCATTTCAAAAATGAGTCTACATAGTTTTATATGCAATGTAAGTAGATAAAACGCAAAAGCGGACCTCGATCGGTCCGCATAGTCTTGGAATCAATATCACTTTTTCAAACAGTGAAGAAGATCACCTAAAAGTAGTACTGCAACGAGAACTCTATAAAGTCATCTTTGCGCGCAAAGTAAAGCAGATCATCCGGAGTTTGATTTTCAAACAGCCATGCATCTACGCTCCATGACAAATGATTGGTTAAACGACTCGATGCTTCTAACTTGGCACTGTATACATCGCTATTGTCTAAGTCCTGCGTCACGCCAAGCAAAATTTCAGTACTGTCTTCATCGTTAAGCGCAAGTCGCGCACCTGCAAAAATGTCATTTTGACCAATTGTTTGTGCGTTGTTTCCTCGACTATCGTATAGATACTCCGCAATCAAGCCCAGGTCCCAAACCGTTTCAAACGCACCCACAATCGTATACTCAAAGCCAGACACTAGCCCTGTATGATGATCTAAGCTGTCCCGATAAATACTCTCTAGCTTCCACAGCCAGTCTCCTACTATCCCTTGTACATCAACACCTAGCTGTTTTGACTGAGCATAGAGCGCCTTCAACTCTCCTCCGACTAAACGATAATAGGGGTCGCGGTTGGTGCCTTGAAAATAGCTGACACCAACATCCCAGTCGCCATACATTTGCGAATACCTCAAAGCGAAATCAACATGCTTATCTTCTCGCGATGACTCATAGATAGCGTCCTGAGAAACAGGTAATGTCGGACGCAACCGGCCATCTTTACCCGAAAACGTTCGCTCTCTAAAGTATGGCAACACCATGGCATCCGCCGTCCCCCAATCTTTAATCGAGGTAAAATGCACCATTGGCTGGCCTAGCTTATCTTCACCATCTACCGCTTCGATTGCATCGGTTTGGTTAACAACATCGACAAGATGGGCAGATTCCGTTACCCCCCAAAACACCTTGCCAATACCGACACGAATTTCATAGTCGTCCCAGTAATTAAGATACAAGGCTTCGCGGATATCGCCATGGGTTCGCTCATCATCCAAGCTATCAAAACGATAAAAAGGCACCAAGGTAAAATCCACCGACTCTCCAAGTTGCCAGTAGAACTCAGGTTCAAGTACAAGAGAACTTTGACCTTTACCCTGCCCTTGCTCACCACTAGATATGAACTGGCGGTGTTCAATGTTGGCTTGACCAGAAATCTCCACCGAGTGACATTGTAACGCCCAAAGAGTCAAGATAGATCTGACAGACAGTTTGCCAGCTTTATTGATTAGATCCTTCATACCGCCCCTTACTTAACGCGCTTTAACACGTTTTTCTCAAAATCTTTCTCTTTCAAGCCGGTTTGGAATGCCAGTTCGCTCGTTGTCAGCATGGTGCTTTTACCAGTTTGATGATTGACCATCGCCATGGTGTGCGCTCGCCAGTACTGACTTAGATACTGCTTGTAGTCGTCAAATTGCAGGGTTTTCAGCAGTGAGCCTTTGCGGTCATAAAACTCTACCTTTAACGGGCGGTAGTGTTCTTGGTCGAGCCAGACTAGTTGCTTGGTGTAGCCTGAGTTTTTGTCTGTAGGGACCTGTTCAAGCAGATAGGTATTCACACCGTTGAACTCTTTGTCACCAAGGTAGTTAAAGGTGTATTTCTCTAACTCGAATGAGCTCAAATCTTCATAAGCAAACTCGCTGCCCATAAAAGGGCCTGACTTGTTTCGTGAAGAGATACGTTTTACCCGCTTTAACGCTGGTAGATACAACCATTGGTCATCCGCTTCCACACTATGCGAATGGTTGAGGAAAGCCGTTCCTTTTACATCTCTCGGCTGATCAAAAATAGTCAGCCCTTTATCACCATCACCATCGATTTCGAATGACTTTAAACGCATCTCGCGGGTACTACTTTCACCCTGCGAGTTTTGCAAAATCATCTTCATTGTTGCGACTGAGTCACCCCAGCCTTCATCGCGGGCTTTGCGTTCAGTTGCAATCTCTAAACCACGTTCAGGTGACGCAATTGCTTGATTAGACAAAAGAAGCCAAGCGCTAAGTGCAGCTACCTTAACCAGAGTTCTTGTTTGAGTGTTCATAGTGACGTCCTTTTAACTTTGAGTTTGTGTAACTGGGGTTGAACTGACTTTTTGCGGAGCATCGTCCTCCTCTTCCACGTAGCTAGCGGTATCGAAGCGCATCAGTAGCGCAGGTAGGAAAACGAAATAGACCACTAAAGCGATGAAGATGACCATGGCGCTTAGTTGACCCATATCGGAGTTGAGTCTAAAGCTCGACATACCAAGCACTAAGAAGCCAGCGACCAGTACAACCGTAGTAATCCATAGCGCTCGACCCACAGTATGGAAAGCATAACGAACGGCTTGCTCTGCAGATTGACCCTGTTTGCGTGCGCGTTGATATTTAGATAAGAAATGAACCGAGTCATCGACCACGATACCTAGGGTCAGCGTCACTACCACCGAGAGGCCTAAATTGATTTCACCAGACAGTAACGCCCACAGACCAAAGCCTATAATCGCTGGTGCCATATTAGGTACCACGCTGATCAGCCCTAAACGCACCGACCTAAGGGCAAACACCATAAGTAGTGAGATGAGAATCAGGGTGATTGGCAAGGTTGATAACATGCTTGCCATATTGGTTTCGCCGATATGGGCAAACATCAATGATGGGCTTGAGGCCACGACTTGATATTGAGGCGCATGGGTATCGAACCATTGGTAGATTCGATTTTCGAGTTCTACTAGTTCTACACTGCCCAAGTTGTCGACCGTTAACACCAACTTAATCGAAGACTTATCGACATTAATCTGGTTGTTTAGGTCTAAGCCATACGGCAACGACATTTCGTACAGCAATAAATATTGCGCGGCCAACTCACGATCCAATGGCAACTTGTAGTAACTCTCATCGTCACCGTGCATGTTCTTGTTTAGGCGCTTATAAACATCGGAAAGCGTCGCAACATGATCCGTTTCCGGTTGTTCACGGAGCCAATTGGTGAACTCACCCATCGCTTTAAGAAACGTCGGGTCTGCAATACCTTGGGATTCTCCCGTCTTGACCGCGATGCTGATGTTGGTCATGCCACTAATATGCTGCTCCATAAAATCAGCCGCTTGGCGGAACTCACTACGAGAATCAAAGTACTTTACCGACTCATCATTGATTTTATTTAAAGGCAATAAGCTTGCGGATGCTGCAATGACCAGAGCAGAGATAGGTAATAGCACGCGGTGATGGCGGACAACCGTATCTCCGAGCTTATCCATAATATCTTGAGTTGGGGCCGTTTGATCCTCTGCCACCTTTACTCTCATAGGCAGCAACTTGAGCATAGCTGGCAGCATGGACACCGATAGCAAACATGCAATCATGACACCTAAAGCGGCCAAATTACCGAAGTCTCTCAATACCGGAGAATCCGACATGTTCATCATCAAAAAGCCTATCGCCGTCGTCACAGAGGTAATCACAATCGGCATAAAGTTAATCGCAACACTCTGATCGATTGCATAAGCCTTGCTGTAGCCTTTTTTGAGGTTTTGCCTCATGGTGGCAATAATGTGGACACAATCGGCAACCGCTAGCGTCATAACTAAGGTAGGAATATTGACGGTTGCCGTACTTAAGAACATGCCTGCCCAGCCAGATAAGCCCATGGTTGCGGCTACCGACCCAATGATGATGACAACCGTCGCAACAACGCTCAAAAGCGAGCGTAGCATTAAGGTAAGAAAAACCAAGATTACCAGTAACATAGTGGGTACTAGCGTTGCGCTGTCTTCTTGTGCCGAGGTCATAAACGCATGGTTAAGAGCGATAATGCCCGCTTTGTGAAACTCGACCTGAGGATATAGAGCCTGATACTTGGCAATCAATTGATCGACGCTGTTCACGACTTCAATCACTTCGGCGGTTTCGTCAATATCAGGGGTTTGGACCGTGATATTAACCACTGTGACGTTGCCACTTCTCGAAATCAAAGAGTCTCGAATAACCGGCTCGGACAAAGCGATACGTTTGATCTTCGCGATGCGCTGCTGTGTCAATGGGTAGTCTTCTAGCAGCAGGTCTTCAACGATTAAGTCGTCGTCAATCGCTTCGGTATGTTGGTAGTTGGCGAGCGAGTCAACCCTGCTTGAGTAAGGTACCTGCCACGCATCATTGGTAAGCTGCTGAATCAAAGCTAAAGTTTCGGCTTCAAAGACATTGCCACTAGCAGGTGCAATAACTATCGCCAAATTGTCGGATTTAGCGAAAGTCGTCTGGATCTCTTCAAATGCCCTTAGCTGCGCATTTTGCCCATCAAAGAAGATATTGTAATCCCCTCTGAAATAGAGATTCTTGCCGCCAAGGGTGGACACAACAACAATGACTAATGAAGCAAGAAGTACCCACCAGCTATAGCGAGTAGGAAGGGTCAGCCATGTTAGAGGCTGAGTTGAGTTAGTACGGTGAACTGTCATCACACTCTCCATTTGTGACGTTTCGTCAAAAGCGTTCATTTAAAAACCAGCGAATGCTGGTATTTAAGTAACAACTCCTGAACCTGATGATTAGATTCCGAGTATTAGTGCTTTTTGTGACGATTCGTCATTAATGGTTATTTTTAAAGCCCTTTGCGGGCTTTAGTGACAGTAACGGGTTCGTTTAGCGGCCAACAGAATCCAGGTACTCGATCTCTTGGGCAAACAGCTCTTGCTCTACTTTCTGCCAAGTTTTACGGTAATCCCATTCAGTTGAGAGTGGCTTCCAACCCAATCCATCTAGTAACATATTTGCATTATTAAGTACTGTATAAGGATCTTGTAAACGACTGATACAATGACTGTTTGAAGCATTTTGCGTCAACGCATTCGAACCGAAGGCTATTGACCAGTTTGCAAATACAATTGCATCTGAACCAATGCCTGGTGAGAACTTTAGTTCCCCTTGCTCGACTCCTGATAAAACTAATCCATCTGCATGTTCAATGACTTTTTCTTCTAACTCATTTAACTGCTTTACTCTTTCAGGAGAAGCCTTCTCAAGCACCCACGGACTTTTCGCCATAATCGCACATGTAGAAAGAACTGGCTCCATACGGGCATAAATTCTAAAGCTTACATGCAACGCAATAACCTTTTCGCGTGTGTTTCCTTGATACTCAGCTGCGCGCGCAAACAACAAGGCTTCGCTTTTCAACGAGTGGATACACAGCGCCATAATCACATCTTCTTTACTGCAAAAATGGTTATAAATCGTGCCCTTAGAGTAAGCACTCGCCGAGGTCAATTTGTCCATCGTCAAGTTGCTCCATCCCTGCTCTTGTACCAGCGACTTAGCTAATAGAGTAAGTTCAACTTCTCTATCCGCAATCGCCTGCTGCTTTTTGGTTAACCCATACGAGCAGTTAGAACCTTCCTTCTTATCATTTTTACTACAGCTAAAACCAAACATGATTATTGAATCCGTCTCAGTCGTTTACTCCCTAACTCTGCTATTGTAACACGAATACTATTTACTTGATAAACACCATTAATGACGATTCGTCACTTTTGACACATCGTCATAATAGCGCATGCATTAATCATATCAAGCAAATTTTAATAAAACATTTGTTACAGTAATGAATTCTCACAACTGCTACTATTTTTAGGTCAGGTCGATTCGGAATGGATTCTATGAAGACGATTACGTTAATACTTGCTTTTGGACTACTCAATATATCAAACAGCTTTGCAAACACTTGGTATGCCGAACCCTTAGCCGCCGGGCTCAATATCCCATGGGGCTTAAGTTACTTGGGGGACAACAAAGTCATCGTTAGCGAGAAAAATGGAACAATCGGAATACTTAACCTAGAGACAGGAGTGTATAAAGATATCGCCACAGCGCCTAATGTGTCGGTTTCTGGGCAAGGCGGTTTACTCGACATTGCTGTATCCCCCTTCGATTCAAATCAAATCTACATTACCTACTCAAAAGCAGTAGATGGAAACATTGAAACCACACTCGCCCGTGCATCAATACAAGGCGAACAACTATCTCAATGGCAAGATCTGTTGGTGACAACGTCTGGTTCCGATGGTGGACGTCATTTTGGTAGTCGGATTACGTTTGATTCTGAGCACCTCTACTTTAGCGTCGGTGATCGCGGGATTCGAGACAATGGACAGGATCTCACCACACATTCGGGTTCTATTCTACGTGTCACACTAGGCGGTAAGCCTGCACAAGACAATCCATTTATCGACCAAGAAGATCAGCAACAAGAGATTTGGAGCTTCGGGCATCGTAACCCACAAGGTCTGTTCTTTGACTCGCAACTCAACCAACTTTGGTCAATTGAACATGGTCCTCGAGGTGGCGATGAAGTTAACTTAATCGAAAAAGGCGCTAACTACGGCTGGCCTATCACTTCTCATGGTAAGGAGTACTGGGGGCCAATCTCAGTGGGCGAATCTACAGAAAAGGAAGGGATTGTTTCACCTAAAAAAGTTTATATTCCATCTATAGCGCCAAGCTCCTTGATCCTCTATCGCGGAGAAACACACCCGCAACTCACAGGTAAATTACTCGCTGGTGCGCTTAAACTCACCCATATTAACGTGCTGACATTGAAAGACTCAAAGATCGTTCAAGAAGAACGCATTCTTGAAGACTTAGGCGAAAGAATTAGAGATATTGAAGCATTACCAGATGGCAACATTCTGTTTAGTACCGACAGTGGCAAGATCTATCGCTTGGTAAATCCCAAGCAGTAAGTGTTACTTAGAATTACTATCTAGGCTGCTTGACCACAACACTCTATTGCGCCCTTGTTGTTTGCACTGATATAGAGCCTTGTCTGCGGCATTGAACATGGCTTCTTGCAAGTCTTGATAGGAATCGAAGCGAGTATTTAAGATCTCTTCTTGCACGACAGCGCCTCCAATAGAGAGTGTTACAACGCCATGAGGTTGATTACCCTCATGGGTAATACC
>NZ_JATABG010000052.1:0-25707 GCF_036533755.1 Vibrio sp. M260118
GAGCATATCTTGCTTGGCGGTGACAACATGGATTTAGCTCTTGCCTACCGCCTGAAGATGAAACTGGCTCAAGAGGGTAAAGAGCTTCAACCATGGCAAGTTCAAGCAATGACTCATGCTTGCCGTGATGCAAAAGAAGCGCTACTCAACGATAGCGAACTTCAATCAGTGCCAATTGTGGTGCCTAGCCGTGGTTCTAAGCTGCTTGGCTCAACACTGAAAACGGAACTGACGCAGCAAGAAGTTCAACAAACTCTTGTTGATGGATTCTTCCCGAAAGTTGCGGTAAGCGAGCACCCTGTACAGCGTAATCGTGGTGCACTGACCCAAATGGGCTTACCTTACGCGCAAGATGCGGGTATCACACGTCACATCGCAGCCTTTTTGACCAAGCAAGCCAACGCACTTTCTGGCGCCGATGAAGCACCGACACAAGATTTCAACCCATTCGCTAACATGCCAGGCATGCCGGGTGGCGAGTCTACGCAAGTAAATGACTTTATTAAGCCAACCGCTATCCTATTCAATGGTGGGGTACTGAAATCAACACTGCTTGCGCATCGCCTTGAAGAGACAATCAACCAGTGGTTGATTGATGCTGATAACGAGATGGCAAAGCGCTTAACTAGCGTTGACTTAGATCTTGCCGTTGCAAGTGGCGCATCCTACTACGGTAGTGTTCGTCGTGGTCAAGGCGTTCGTATCCGCGGTGGTATCGCCTCTAGCTACTATGTCGGAATTGAAAGTGCCATGCCAGCAATCCCAGGTATGGCTCCTCCAATGGAAGCACTTTGTGTTGCTCCATTTGGTATGGAAGAGGGTTCGAGTGTTGATGTACCAAGTCAGCAATTTGGTTTGGTCATCGGCCAACCCGTTAACTTCCAATTCTTCGGTTCAACGGTGCGCCGTGACGATCTAGCAGGTACGCACTTAGACCACTGGGCACCTCAAGAACTAGAAGAGCTACCTGAAATTCAAGTGACGCTGCCAGTTTCTGAAGGACGACGCGAAGGCGAAGTTGTTCCTGTCACCCTAGCTTCACGTGTGACTGAGTTAGGCACTCTCTATTTAGAAGCCATTGCAGCAGACAATGGTCAGAAATGGCATGTCGAGTTTGATGTCCGAGAGGATGTAAGCTCAAACTCACAACAAGCATAACCATCTACGGCACCTTTGGGTGCCGTTGTTTTACGTTTAAGGTGACCTATGGCATCTCCTCGATTCTTAGTCGGTATTGATTTAGGTACAACCAACACGGTTGTCGCATTCTGTGAGATTACCGATGACCTACAAAACTCTGCCGTCTCCCTATTTGAAATAGACCAGCTAATTGGCCCTGGCGAAGTGGTTCGTAAGCCGCTGCTGCCCTCTTTCCGCTACCATCCTGCGGCGGGGCAAGTGTCACCCTCAGATTTAACACTGCCATGGGACAACGCGCCCGTGTCCGGTGATATCAGCCAAGTGATTGTTGGCGAATGGGCTCGCGAGCTTGGCGCTAAAGTCGAAGGTCGTCAGGTCTCCAGTGCCAAAAGCTGGCTCTCACATCAAGCGGTAGACCGTAGCTCAGATATTCTGCCTTGGGCAGGTGCAACAGATGTTGATAAAGTCTCCCCTGTGATTGCCAGCGCGAGCTACCTCAACCACATTCGTCTTGCATGGAACTACCGTAACCCAAGCAATAAGCTCGAAGACCAAAATGTGGTAGTCACGGTTCCGGCCTCATTTGACGAAACTGCTCGCAAACTGACACTTGAAGCGGCGCAACTTGCCGGCTTAAACAAGATTGTCCTGCTCGAAGAGCCTCAAGCTGTCTGCTACGACTGGTATGCACGCCACCAGCAAAGTGCTGCTGACGAGCTTAAAGATTTACCACTGATCTTAGTCTGTGACGTTGGTGGTGGTACAACCGATTTAAGCTTGATTGAAGCTAAATTCGACCAAGGTGAGCTAGCACTTGACCGCATTGGTGTTGGTGAACACTTGATGTTAGGTGGTGACAACCTCGACCTCGCCTTGGCTCACCTTGCAGAGCAACGATTTAATCAGAATAAAAAGCTCAACGCAGCCAGTTTTACCAAACTAATTCAGCAAACCCGTAAAGCCAAAGAGAACTTACTCTCAGCCAATGCGCCCGAAGAAGTAAAAATCACTATGCTCGGTAGTGGTTCTAAACTGCTTGGCGGCACGAAGAGTATTGGCCTTTCTAAACAGGAAGTGCATCAAATTGCGCTCGACGGTTTCTTCCCGCTTTCAGAATTCAGCGACACTCCAGATAAAAGACGCAGTGCCGTGGTTGAATTCGGCTTGCCTTATGTGGCCGATCCTGCGGTGAGTAAACATGTTGCTGAGTTCTTAAGCCAGCATCAACAGGTCTCAATGGCTGCCCTGAATCAACAAGACACCAACAAACCTGCGATTCCCGTTGCTTTACTGCTCAACGGTGGTGTATTTAATAGTGAACTTGTCACCGAACGCGTAACACAGTTACTTGGCAACTGGCGTGGTGACAATGTAACAGTGCTCGATAACCCTCACCCAGATTGGTCGGTTGCACTAGGCGCGGTTGCGTTTAACAAAGCTCGCCGCGGCGCACAACTAAAAATTGGTGGCGGTGCTGCTCGCTCTTATTTCCTCCACCTGCAAGAGAAAAACAAAATTGGTAAGGCGCTATGTCTACTGTCGAAAGGCACCGAAGAGGGTCACGAAATCAGGCTGAGCGGTCGCCGGTTCTCATTGACACTAGGCGAGCCGGTTCGTTTTAACCTGCTGACCACAACCCACGATACGTTGTCCAACAATACTGCGATTCAAAATGGCATCATGGTGGACATTGACCCAGATTTGTTCGCGCCTTTGCCGCCGTATATTTCGACTTTAGAAGGTGAAGGTGTAGAGCTACAGGCCAACCAAAAAGAGCGCGTAGAAGTTCAGCTCGCTTGCCAGTTAACCGAAGTCGGCACCCTGAAAATGGAGTGTGTCCATGTTAAGGATGACAATAAGCGTTGGGAGCTGGAGTTTGAAGTCCGTAACCAACAAGCGGACGAGCAGATTGAACACAACCTGCACCCTCGCCTACCAGAATGTAAAGAGCTGATTTCTCGCATCTATAGCGGCAACAAGAAGAGTGCAGATTCAAAAGAGATCAAGACTCTGGCTAAAGAGCTAGAACGCAAACTGGGTAAGCGCGACGAGTGGGACTTCACCACCCTGCGCCAACTGTTTGATGCCTTTGCACTAGGACGTAAACGTCGTCGTCGCTCAGAGCCACACGAGAAGAACTGGCTGCGCCTAGCAGGGTTCTCGCTCCGTCCTGGGTTTGGTGACGCCACCGATTCATGGCGCATTGAGCAAGTTTGGGGACTCTACCAACAAGGGATTCAGTTTAAAAACCACCAAGGTTGGACAGACTGGTGGGTATTCTGGCGTCGCATCGCTGGTGGATTGAGCCAAGAGCAGCAAGAGAACATTTTGGCTGACATCGCCAAGTACCTCCATCCGGGCGCGATGAAGAACCCTCAATCGGCAAAAACTGCGCAAGATATGGGTTATGAGTCTATGGTGCGGCTTGCAGCGTCACTCGAACATCTTGAAGTGGAAGACAAGGTTCTACTCGCTTCTTGGTGTTTAAGCAAAGCCATCAACCATAACCAGTTTGAACAAGCTCATTGGTGGGCTCTAGGCAGGCTTGCCTCTCGTACTCCGCTATACGGCAGCCAACACAGCGTGATTCCTCGTGAACAAGCTGAACAGTGGCTACCTAAGCTACTGGAACAGAATTGGCAAAAAGAACCAATGATCGCCTTTGCTGCTGTGATGATCTGTCGTAAGACAGGCGATCGCTTGTTTGATATCTCTGATAACTATAGAAACCAAGTACTAGCTAAACTCAAACAGAGCAAAGTTCCTGAATCATGGGTAAGCTTGGTTAAAGAGGTAAAAGAGCTGTCTGAAAGCGAGTCTAAACGTGTATTTGGTGATGCTCTGCCAAGTGGTTTAACCTTAGTCACTCAATAAAGTAGTAACACTCCGGTGAAAGCGATATTTATGTCGCAAAGTCTCATTTGTCATCATCACAGACAGATTGCTGTCAACGATGATCGCTTTGACTGGAATTTTCCACTAGTCTGATTGGGATTCAGCCTTACCCAGCAAACACCAGAGACTAAAAACACAGAAAGCTTAAGGATTTAGCTTTCTAAAATAGCAAGAGAAAGACAAATGGATTTATCTTCAAGCTACAGAATGCTGGCTCTATACAACCAGCGCATGAATGCACAACTTTTAGAGGTTTGTGAAGAGCTCAGCATCGAACAACTCAACCAACAGACTCATTCATTTTTCCCAACCGTGATGGCCCACTGGAACCACATCCTATTTGGCGATCTGATCATGCTACAGCGCTTGGTCGCGAATGAGATCTATTACTTAAGCAATAATCAACGCAACAAGTTACCTACTGCGAAACGCATTCACGACACCTTTGTTACCACGCTAGATCAGCTAAAAATCCTGCGCACAACCGTCGATCAAATCTACGTTGATATGACCAAAACCTTCACGGATGAAATGTGTCAACAACAAGTGACTTACATTACAACTGAAGGTAATGAAATGAAGCGTAATGTTGGCGAGTTCTGTCAGCATATCTTTAACCATCAAACTCATCATCGCGGGCAACTTACGGCGATTCTGGCCCAACTGGGCGTGGATTTTGGTTGCACAGACTTGCCTATAATTGTGCCCGAAGGTTCAAAAGCCCTAAGCCAATAGCGCGACTTTGATTCGAAAATAACGGAGTGAT
Source organism: Vibrio sp. M260118 (assembly GCF_036533755.1). Classification (NCBI taxonomy): domain Bacteria; kingdom Pseudomonadati; phylum Pseudomonadota; class Gammaproteobacteria; order Vibrionales; family Vibrionaceae; genus Vibrio; species Vibrio sp. M260118. Next base: position 4,802 of record NZ_JATABG010000052.1, read on the forward strand.
GATGTCAGCTTTCTTCGCCGGTTTTTCCCTAGGGCTATCGCTAATTCTCGCCATCGGTTCGCAGAACGCGTTTGTCTTGAAGCAAGGGCTTAAGAACCAACACGTGTTCATAATTTGTGCGGTTTGCGCGCTCTCTGATGCGATACTCATTAGTTTCGGCGTCGCAGGCTTTGGCGCCATCGTTAATCAGTATCCGCATATAGAAACCATTGCTCGATTTGGCGGCGCTATTTTCCTCACAGTGTATGCCTTACTCAGTTTCAAATCCGCGTTTACTGCCCATCATGGGATGGGAGCTAGTCAAGCAAGCGATACCTCGTTACTCAAATCAATATCAATCTGTTTAGCGTTCACCTGGCTTAATCCACATGTCTATCTCGACACCGTGGTGTTGCTTGGATCTATCTCTACCCAATATCAGCCGCAACAGTCGCTATTCGCCTACGGTGCAATCTGTGCTTCTTTTGTTTTTTTCTTTTCGCTCGGATATGGCGCTAGACTATTAGCCCCGCTATTCAGTCAACCTAAAGCATGGAAAGTGCTCGAGTTTTTAGTTGGAACTATCATGTTGCTCATCGCTTTATCACTGGTGTGGTAAATAAAAGTTTGCGGTTCCATAATCATGTAATTTCCGCTAAGCTGTCTCTTCTATCAATTATGGATTGCTCAGTTGTTATTTAGTCGCTCAATTCTTTCTGCATTTACGTTTGCTTGCCTGCTAATACTCTGTAGTACGGCGGTCAGCGTGCATGCTAGTGAGCAACTGTTTGAGTCTATCTCACCTAAGATAATCAGTAGCGAAAACCACTATCAGTTAAATCCTATCAAGTGCTTAAAGATAGAAGAGTATAGCCAAGCTTCTGGACACTCCTGTTGTGGCTCTAGCTGCCTACTTAAGTTAACCAACTCGCAATCAATATCGACACCCTTCGTTTCCTTGCCAACTTTGGCACCTTTAAACATAGATGAGATTGGCAAAGCTATCGCGCGTGCGCGTACTTTGTATCGCCCTCCTATCGCTTAACTCTTATTTGTAACTTGTCCTCTTAACACAGTGGTTGTGTTGAGAGCTTAGCGCTATTTGTTAAATAAGATTTTTATAGGATTCAGCAATGAAAAAGCTATTCACTCTTTTGTCATTCTTACTATTTTCCGTAGCTGCACATGCAGCGCAATTCACTGAAGGTACCCACTACACGGTACTAGACGCCGAGAAGTCAACGACACCTAAAGTCACTGAGTTTTTCTCTTTCTACTGCCCTCACTGCTACCAATTTGAGCCAATCGTAGACAACTTAAAAAACTCGCTTCCAGACAATGCGAAGTTCGAAAAGGTACACGTTGCTTTTATGGGTGGAAGTATGGCGGTGCCAATGGCTAAGTCTTACGCCACCATGGTTTCGCTAGACGCAGAAAAAACCTTGGTTCCGGCAATGTTCAAGCAAATCCATGACTTGCGCCGAGCGCCAAGAGATGAACAAGAGCTACGCCAAATTTTCATTGATAACGGAATCGATGGCGCCAAATTTGATGCGACTTACAACAGTTTTGTCGTCAACTCTATGCAGCGCAGCTTCGACAAGCAGTTCGCTAAAAGTACGCTAACCGGTGTTCCGGGTGTTGTGGTGAACAATAAGTACATTGTTAAAGCCGATAAGATTCGCTCACCAGAAGAGTACAACCAGTTGGTTAACTACCTTCTGACGCTCTAAGTGCGAGTGAGCGACAATAAAAAGCCAGAGCATATTGCTCTGGCTTTCTATTTGGTCACCGTTATTGGCCGCGTATCGCCGCGTTAAGCTCATCCATAAACTGGGGATGACTTTCTAGAAATGTCTTCGAAATGTACACACCAAACTCTTTTTCGACTTGGAGAGTTATCTGGTATCTGGTGTCATTAGGGTAAGCCGCTTTGAAAACTTCTTCTGCGACCAATACCGCACTCACTTGTTGGCTATCTAACATCCCAACGAGCTGTCGAATGTTTTCAGCGGGATGGGCAGGATCATAACCAGATTTCATCAACCAACGATTAGTATTCGCATTCAAAAGGCTAGCAACCTTTTCTCCCGGTTGAGCGACTGACAACAGCTCCGCCCCACTACCCGCTAATCGTACCCAAACCCAGCGATTGGTCATAATTGACTCGGAAAAAACCGCATATTTGTCCCGCTCATCATTACGTGACGCCATAAAGAACCCGTCAGAGCGGCCGTTCTTTAACTCAGCTAACGCCCGTCCATGATTGGAGCCAATACTAATCGAATAGTCGACTCCAAGTACTTCTAATATCGGCTTCATTCTATCTAGTCCAATTCCACTCTGATTGCCATCACTGTCTATGGTGGTATATGGGGGAAAATCCGGACAAAAGAAGTGCATCTCATACTGAGCATGTGCGTAACTCACACTGGCGCATAAACAAATCAATAGAGCGCGATACAAATGTCGTCCTGCCATGAAATCAGCCTATAAAAAGTAAGTTCTTTTAATATAGGCTCATCTCAGGAAGTTCTCCAATTAATCAACAAATTAACCATTTAGTGGCACAACTATCATTAATGACAACCTCATGCATAATCCGGTTCATAGTACTCAGCAACACACCTCAGTAAAGACAAGAGCGCAGCAGCAAGCTAATATGGGTTTGCCATACGAAAAGAAACAAAAACGGAGAGACCATCTTGGCACTAGAAAATTTCAATGATATCTACCAACGCGCCGCTGATCGTAAGGGCGGGACTGATGCTCTCGAATCATTGCTGTCTAAGCCGCTAACTATCGATCAACTCAAGCAGATTCCAAACGATAGGTGGTTGTCAGCGTTTAGCATGAAGGTCTTTCAAAGTGGTATATCGTGGAAGGTGGTTCGTAATAAGTGGCCTAACTTTGAAGAGGTGTTCTTTGGTTTCAAGGTCGAGCCGTTATTGATGCTTTCCGATGAACAGTGGGACAACAAAGCGAGCGATACCCGTATCATTCGCCACCATGCCAAAGTGAAATCTATTCACGCCAACGCACAGATGTTACATGAAGTATCACTCGAACATGGTTCATTCTCAAATATGGTTGCCAACTGGCCAAGCGAGGACATCACTTCGCTGTGGGGCTATCTGAAAAAGCACGGTAATCGCCTTGGAGGGAACACAGGTCCGTATAGCTTGCGCCAAATGGGCGTTGATACCTTTATCCTCTCTGGTGATGTTGAAAGCTACCTACGCGCCTGTAAAATCATCGAAGGTGGTAGAGATACCAAACGCTCTCTACTCGCTGCCAATCAGGCATTTACTCACTGGCAGCAACAGAGCGGTCGCTCACTGACTGAAATCAGCCAAACCATCGCGTTCAGTACAGGCGACAACCGCGTTTAGCCACACAATGTATCAACGCACAGACTGCCACTGCTCTCTGGTAATTTCATAAAGGCAGTGGCGTTCTAGTGCGTGACCTTTGGGCAATTTGGGATGGTCAAAGTCTTGGCCCGTGTTGGTCATACCTATTTTTTCCATTACCCGTTGTGAAGGTGTATTCGACAGAGCAGTAAACGAATACACACGCTCTAAGTTCAGTTGTTCAAACGCAAATTCTAGCGCTTTAGTAGCGGCTTCAGGAGCTAACCCTTTACCCCAATGCTTGGAATCAAGTCGCCAGCCAATCTCAACAAACGGAGCATTGGGTAAGCCACTCTCTTTATCTTGGCCAAGTAGACCAACAAAGCCGATAAACTCTCCTTTCTCTTTAAGCTCTACCGCCCAAAATCCCCAGCCATGTTTTTCAATATAGCTACGACCTCTGCCCGCTTGAGCAGTACTTTCTTCCGGCGTTAATACTGATGGGAAGTACCGCATAACCTGCGGATTGGCGTTAATTTGGCAGTAAGGCTCAATATCTGAATCTTTCCACTGCCTTAGACGAAGTCTCTCGGTTTCTAGCACTGCCCTACCTCCAATGTTGGCGTTGTTAATATCCATATATGCACTATGTTTAGTAGTGATAATAGTAATCTGATCGCACATAGTATGGAAAGGAATCTGTATGTTTCTAACACGACTAATCTATGCGAGCAAAATCTCTGATGGATTTAATCTAGATACCGTCGAGAGCATAGTGCACGCTGCAAAAGAGAGTAACCAACGCATGAACGTGACGGGATTGCTCTGTTTTGATCGTCACTTCTTTCTTCAATGCTTAGAAGGTTCACGAACTCACGTAAACCTCATCTACCAACGAATTTTGAACGACAAACGTCATACCGATATCATCATGTTAGATTACCGCGAGATTAGTGCTCGTGAATTTAGCAACTGGTCGATGGGGTACATTCCTTCAACGAGCCTTACCGCCCCTATAAACCTTAGGTATTCAGGTGGTAGCGAGTTCAACCCGCATGAAATGTCGGGTGAAAGTGCCTATCGCCTTATGTTGGAGCTCAAGGATGCTTTGCCTACGGTTTAGCTTAATGAGGCTACTATGCGTCTATTGTTTTGATGACTTTTTCACACAATCGTTTCAACTCTAGCAGCTCATCTAACTCGAGCTGGATTTTGCATTTCATTTCCGCAGGAACTTGCATGGCCGTTTGCTTTAAGCTGATACCTTCTTGGGTCAGCTTTAGGACTCTCACTCGCTCGTCCACTTCGCTTCGCTCACGCAGCACAAATCCTTTGCCTTCTAGTCGCTTTAGTAGTGGCGTTAAAGTTCCAGAGTCAAGGTGCAACCGTGACCCAATGTCCTTCACGCTGATACCATCATTCTCCCACAGCACCATCATCACTAAATACTGTGAGTAGGTTAGCTCTAACTTATCAAGCAAAGGCCGATAAGTTCGAATAACAGCATTCGCCGCGCTGTAAAGAGGAAAGCAAACTTGATTGTCGAGCATCAAACTCTCTTCACCCATTGCTTGGTTGTCTGTTTGGCAAACTTTCATCTCATCACCTAAAAAATAAATTGCGCACAATATACTTGCAAAGCATCTTAGTTTCGATCTAATATTGCAAGCAATTAAATTGCACACAATCTAAATTGAAGGTAATAACATGACGACTCTATACAAAACTCAAGCAACAGCATTAGCAGGTCGAAACGGTCAAGTTAAAACAGATGATGGTCTACTGGACTTAGAGCTTTCATATCCAAAAGAGATGGGTGGCTCTGGCGCGGCAACTAACCCTGAGCAGCTGTTTGCGGCTGGCTACTCGGCATGTTTCTCTAACGCAATTTTGCACGTGGCTCGCGAAGGAAACGTTGCTCTAAAAGAAGCGCCAGTAACAGCAGAAGTTGGTATTGGTCCTAACGAACAAGGTGGTTTCGCATTAACAGTCAGCTTAGCCGCATCACTCGCACTGCCTCAACAACAAGCGCTTGAGCTGGTTAAAGTGGCTCACCAAGTTTGTCCGTATTCAAATGCGGTACGCGGCAACATCGACGTTCAAGTTACCGTCAATGGTGAAGCGATTTAATCCCTCGCCCACTGCCTTTATAAAACAAAAATGCCGACTCTATTGCCGGCATTTTTGTCTCACTTAAACGTTATGCTTGGTAGCTATTACGAAGCTCTTTCGCCGCCAATACCATGTTGGCGAGTGAAGCTTCAGTCTCTTGCCAATTACGTGTTTTCAATCCGCAATCGGGATTCACCCAAAGTCTCTCAGCAGGAATCTTTTCCGCTGCCTTTTTGAGTAAGCCCTCAATCCACGCTTTGGTTGGAATATTTGGCGAGTGAATATCATACACACCAGGGCCAATTTCATTCGGGTAGTTAAAGTCTTCAAATGCTTTGAGTAGCTCCATGTTTGAGCGTGAAGTCTCAATAGTAATTACATCAGCATCCAATGCAGCGACAGATTCAATAATCTCATTAAACTCTGAGTAGCACATGTGCGTGTGAATTTGTGTTTCAGGTTTGGCACTGGCCGCGGATATCTTAAATGCGTTGACGGCCCAATCTAGATACTCTTGATGATCGCATTTCTTAAGTGGTAAACCTTCACGAATTGCTGGTTCGTCAATTTGGATAATGTTGATCCCTGCCGCCTGAAGGTCTGACACTTCATCACGCAATGCAAGAGCTAGTTGATCGGCAATCTGCTTGCGACTGATGTCTTCGCGTGGGAATGTCCAACATAAGATCGTTACCGGCCCGGTCAACATGCCCTTCATCTGTTTTTCGGTCAACGATTGCGCGTAAGTAGACCACTCAACAGTAATCGGTTTTTCGCGCTCTATATCAGCAACCACTATCGCGGGTTTAACGCAACGGGAACCATAGCTTTGCACCCAACCAAATTTGGTCGTTTGGAAACCAGCTAAGTGCTCGGCAAAATACTCTACCATGTCATTTCGTTCCGCTTCGCCATGTACTAGCACGTCGAGATCTAACGCTTCTTGGCGCTTTACTGCATCGGCAATATGGCCCTTCAGCGCTTGTTGATATTCTGCATCCGATAGCTTACCTGCACGATAAGCGCTGCGCTGAACACGAATTTCACTCGTCTGCGGAAACGAGCCTATAGTCGTGGTCGGGAACAGTGGTAAACCTAAGACCTCGCTCTGATGCGCGGCGCGCTCGGCATAAGGGGCGCTTCGCTCTGCGAGTTGCTTGGTAATGCTATTCAAGCGTTGCTGGACTTGCGGCTTGTTGACTTTGATATCCGTTTTACGTGCTTGAATTGGCGCGCTATACGTATCACAGGCGAGAATCGCTTCTTGGCTTCCGTCTAGAGCCTGACCAAGTAGAGCAACCTCCCTCACCTTCTGTTTCGCAAATGCAAACCAATCACGTACTTCTTCGCTAAGGGTTGTTTCTAGCTCTAAGTTGACTGGACTGTGCAGTAGCGAACAGGAACTGGCAACCCAGAGTCTGTCTCCAAGCTTATCTTTCACTGGTTGTAACAAGGCAAGTTGTGCACTGAGATCGGCTCGCCAAACATTGCGGCCATTGACCACACCAGCAGAAAGCACCCACTCCTCTGGTAGTTTTGATACAACGTGTTCGAGTTGCTGTGGTGACGCGGATAGGTCAACGTGTAGACCGTCTACTTGCAGCTCAACGATTTTATCTAGCGTATCGCTCACTGAGTCAAAGTAAGTGGTTAACAGAACCTTTATATCGCTGCGAATCACTTGATAAGCTAGCTTAAACGAATCCAGCCACGGTTTTTCCAGTTCAAGAGATAAAATAGGCTCATCAATTTGCACCCATTCCACACCCAGCTTTGATAGCTTAGCCAAGATAGCTTGATATGCTGTCAAAACCCGTGGTAGTAGCGACAGACGATCAAATCCTTCTTCAACTTCTTTACCTAAGTAGAGGTAGCTCAAAGGCCCTAGTAGAACAGGTTTTACCTTGTGGCCACCTTTAATCGCTTGATTCACTTCATCAAATAGCTGTGGCCAACTCACCTCAAACGTATCGTCTTTGCTAAATTCTGGAACAATATAATGGTAGTTAGTGTTGAACCATTTGGTCATGTCTGAAGCAGCATTGCCGCTACACTCACAATTTGCCTGAGACTGACCGCGACCAACTTTAAATAGCGTATCTAAATCCGGGAAGCCATCGCGATGACGCTTTGGCACATGGCCTAGCAACAAAGTTGTCGTGAGAACATGGTCGTACCAAGCAAAATCACCGGCGGTAACAAGTGCTAGACCCGCATCGGCTTGGGTTTTCCAGTTATTTTCTCTTAACGTTGAGCCAAGATTTTTAAGCTCAGCCTGATCAATCTCACCACGCCAGTACTTCTCTAGCGCAAATTTCAGCTCACGTTTTTCACCAATGCGAGGGTAACCTAGTATATGCGTATTAGTAAATTTCATGTTCCCTCACATCAACTATCAATGAATTGATCAACAGACGGAAAAGCTTGTTTAGACGTCTAGATGTTTACACCGCTTTAAAAACAGGTTAGGTTAATATTATTCATGCTATTTACGCACTACCTGAGGCAAACTAATGATCGAACTTAAACACCTGAGAACATTACTCACGTTGCGTGACACTGGCTCGCTTACAGCAACGGCGACGACCCTGCACCTCACTCAATCTGCGTTATCACACCAGATTAAAGATCTCGAAGCTCGGATCGGAGGCCAGCTGTTTCTGCGCAAGACACGCCCGGTTAAGTTCACTTCAGAAGGTGAAATCCTATTGAATCTGGCGGATGAAGTTTTACCCAAGATCGCAAGGGCTGAAAATGAAGTCGCCAACTTAAAGGAAGACGTAAACGGCCGACTGCACATGGCGATAGAGTGCCATTCATGTTTTCAGTGGCTAATGCCAGCATTAAAAGAGTACCAAGTCGCTTGGCCAAGCGTAACGCTGGACTTTTCATCCGGCTTTGGATTCGAGCCACTACCAGCACTGATGGCCGGCGAGCTGGACTTGGTGATCACATCAGACATTCAGCCTCGCTCAGAAGTGCATTATGAACCCCTGTTTGATTTTGAAATGCGCTTAGTCACCTCGATCACTCATCCGTTGGCCAATAAAACGAGCATTGAGCCCGAGGACCTAGCCGATCAAACCATGCTCTCATACCCTGTGCAGAAAAATCGCCTTGATGTAGTCAAACACTTTCTGCAACCGGCTGGCATCGAACCAGTAAAGTGGAAACAGGCAGACAATACCTTGATGCTGATCCAGATGGTTTCGGCGGGACTAGGTGTTGCCGCTTTGCCCAACTGGGCGATCAGTGAGTTTTCTCGCCAAGGATTGATCACCAGCATTCCTTTGGGTGAAGGGTTATGGCGACGCCTGTTTGCAGCGACGCGAAATACCGACAAGTCTAAGCGTTACCTGCAAGCGTTCTTTACCACAGCGAGAACGCAATCGAAAAGTCATTTAGATGGGATTAAAACGGTATAGGTCATAGATCAAAGAGAGGTGCCTGCGCACCTCTTATCTCTATCTGTCGTAAGACTTAAATTGGTTAGTTAAGGGATCGTATTGATAGCCAAGCACATCGAGTTTACCCACCACGGATTCAACATCCATTTCATACATAGATGCTAACTCTTCAAACGAGTCACACTCTAAACGCAGCTTTTCATTGACGATACCCAATAAAATTATACTGTCAAAGCTTCCAACATTACTCAGATCCATTACTGCCTCCTTTACGCCTTCGCTCCTTAAAGCGTAGTCATAAAATAGCGGCTGAACAGTGAGCTAAGTCTAAATCTTTTCCTCGTTTACAGAGCGAACAGTGCCTGATTCGATGAAGTTGCAAGCAGCATTAAAGCTAAGGCACAAGCGAGCTGTCCTTTGTTAACCTCTTTAGACCTCAGCAAATGCAAACACCACATCAGTACAGAAGCAATCATGACACCAAAACCGACGAGCAAAGGAGCCGTCACGGCAGTTTGCGCTTCACTATCTAAACCAAAGGTTTTAAGCAGGATCGCTAGGCTTATCAGCATTGCTGACACAACACCAGAAACAGGCAAAATGCGGTGGAAGGCCTGTAAACGCGTTCGAGCTACAGTGAGAAGCAGATGAGCGAGCAACGCGCCTAACAGTGCAACCTGAACCAAAACATTTAAACCCGAAGCCAACGAAGCTTGGGCGACAATCTCAATCGCAACGTATGACAACGCAAGACCGTTGGCTAAATACATCACCCATATTGGCCCTTTCTCGCGCGTTTTCTTGGTTTGTACTTGAGTGTAAAAATAGGCAAGAGAAAACACGATCATCATGGCTTCAATACGCAAAGAAGCCACGGCTAACCATAAGATAGCAAGAGACGGCAATACCTTATGAATACGCCCTCTTTGACCAGGACAGATATCCCCTTTGACTAAAATTAGAGTAAGAATAAGCTGAGCACCCAATAGCATAGGCGCAAACACGGCTAGTAATTGCTGAACCATAGTCTCTTCAAAGATTTATTTTCGATAAGCTGCGGATAATAGCAGATTGAACAGTTTTAGCTATTGGCGAAGTGTTCCAAAATGTCCTGATTAGTGACGACGCCGAGATACTCGCCTGCATCGTTGACCACCAGCCAAGGCAACTTGATACCGGACTTGATGATCTCACCAACTTGCGTCAACTTAGTATTGAAAGAGAGCGAATAGACATTCGTACGCATCACTTGATTGAGCCGTTTACGTATTAAGTTAAGGTCTCTACTGGTTTCTAGCTTGGTCCCCAAAGTAGATGAGAGGTGGAAATTGAGTTCTTCGCGACCTACCACGCCAATGCAGACGTTTTTATCAATAATTGGGATAACGTCCAAACGGTACTGGTCCGAATCTAAAATGGCTCGCGCCTGTTCGAGCGTATCATCTGGCGACAATGTGGGAATATGCAGTTGAGAGATACTCAGAACTCCAACCTGACGTGCGTGCCCTGCACTGGACAAGAAACTATCGAGTTTTTCGTAATAACCCCAAGCGTTTTCAAGCTCACTCAGTGGCAATGGCTTAGAGAAATAGTAACCTTGGATATAATCGACGCCTAAGCTACACACCACCTCTAGCTCATTACGAGTTTCCACACCCTCCGCGACTACTTTCACATTCAAGGTATGGGCGAGCTGAGTGATCATTTTGACTATGTAATACTTGTGCGAGCCCTCTTGCAAATCTTTAACGAACTCGCGGTCTATCTTCAAAATATCAAAGTTACAATCACTCAAATAAGCGAACGAACTGTAGCCCGTACCAAAGTCATCGATGGCCACGGTGACACCTCGACGGCGAATATTACGCACTAAACTCGACTGACGCGACTCGCTATCAAAATAGGCACTTTCCGTTAGCTCAATCGTCACCGCATTTGGATTGGACGCGTATTGATGTACCAATGAATCCGCACTTTGTAGCACCTCATCAACCTCAAGCTTGGTATTGAGCGAGCGATTGATGGTTACACCTAACCCTTTACCAAACCTCGCATTGATAACATCAAGGTCTTCAAGTGCTTTTTTGCCCACACACCAATCGAGGTCAGAAACCAGATCGAGGTCTTCAGCGATCATCACCATCTCTTGAGTGTTAAGCATCTTGCCATTCGGGCCTTTAAAACGGCTGAGGGCTTCGAACTTAACAATATCCCAATTTTTTACATCCACTATTGGCTGATAATACACCTCGACCGCTTGAGACTTAATCAAGCGCTCCGCCCACTCTTCCAGCTCTTTACGTCTTAAAACCTCTTTATGCAGTGCGCCATGATAGAAAGTAATCTGCCCACGCTGGCTGCTTGTTTGCTCCAACATGGCTTGCACCGCATGGGAAACCAACTTCTTCGGCGTATGAGTATCGTGTCCCAACACAGACACACCAACACGGCCACTGATAATAGCGTTGTGTAACGTTTTGCCTGCAGTTTGGTTGAGAGTGGCGAAAAAGCGCCGAATGGTTTGGTGAATCATGCGAATTTGTGAAGGACCAGTCACCTTGTCACACTCTAAACATGCGACGAAATGGTTGCTTCCTAAATAACCAACATATTTAGCAACTTTGTTTTTGTTAAGGTGTTCAGAGAGCATAGATTTCAGTTCAAAGTCATCCACCTGAGCAAAGCTTGGGTGAAATGCCACCACCATGCTGATATTAGGTTCTGCGGTGTCCATCCACTGGTTTGTTATCGCGCGGGTAAACTGCTTCTCTGTTGGCAATTGAGTGAGTAAATCCACTCCGCCTCGCTCAACGTCCGCTATGCGATACAAGTTATTCGACAGGTCGAGGTAAACCCCAACATAAAAAGTGCCTTCAACCAAATTAATCTGCTGCAGGGTCAAATCTTGTGGGTAGGTTTTACCTTGAGCACTCTGAATCAGCACTATGCCTGACCAACTTCCTTGTTCTTCGACTTGATGCCAGATTTTTTGATAGAAGCCCGAGCTGTGTTTATCAGAATTAAGCACAGCCATCTGCTGACCAACCAACTGCTGGTTGTTGTAGTGACTGTGAGTGAGGAAGTAATCATTACAGGCAAGAATGGTGTAATTGCTATCGGCCAGTACCACCCCATGGTGAGGGTTATTGAACAACTGCTCGAACAGAGCGCTCAGCGTTGAAGTTGTGGCATGAAGAAACAGCAACGGGGTCAATACACCCTTTACTTTACTGTTGCTTTCAGCTTTAAACAGCAGTTCAACGTAACAGCACTGGTCATCACTCAGTTGCAAGCAGCAACAAAAACGTTGCTCTGTTCTTAACTTAGTCGCATCAACGAGTTGCGCCAACAACTTTGCCTGATCGTGGTAGCCCATACAGGGCAAAAGCACATTGCCTGATAACGTCGGGAGTTCGGAATTCAAGATCTGACAGCATTGGTCTTCATCTATGGTCAGTTGATGCTTGTCTAAGTCCCATACCCAATCCAACGAGCCTCCACCATGCTCGCCGATGGTAGATGACTGGGATACAGAACCTAGCTCTCGATACATTCGCCACTCTTTAGTTTAGTTAACCCTAATACTAAAGTTAGAACATTATTCTCTAAGTGACAGAATTATTATTAGCCAATCATTGGCTGAGGAGTAAATCTAACTCGCAAACAATAGTCCCAAACATAATGAGGTAGATAGTCATCGTCCAAGCCGTTATAATTCGCGCTCCCTGATTCAGAGAACAAAATATGTACAGCAACATCACTCCTATTCATGAGCATAAAAAGTATTGGGCGGAATGCTTTGGTACTGCACCATTTTTACCGACAAACCGAAAGGAAATGGACGCCTTAGGATGGGATAGTTGCGACATTATTATTGTCACTGGTGACGCGTATGTGGATCACCCGAGTTTTGGTATGGCGATCATTGGCCGCCTACTTGAAGCGCAAGGCTTTCGCGTTGGTATCATCGCTCAGCCTGAGTGGAACAATAAAGAAGCGTTTACCAAACTAGGCAGACCTAACCTGTTCTTTGGCATCACGGCAGGTAACATGGACTCGATGATTAACCGTTATACTGCAGATCGAAAGCTGCGCCATGATGACGCCTACACACCGAATAACGAAGGTGGCAAGCGTCCAGACCGCGCAACCTTAGTCTACTCTCAACGTTGCCGTGAAGCCTACAAAGGTATCCCTATTGTATTGGGCGGCATTGAAGCAAGCTTACGCCGCCTTGCACACTACGACTACTGGTCAGATAAAGTGCGTCGCTCAGTGCTCTTTGATGCCAAAGCCGACATCTTACTGTTTGGTAACGCAGAGCGTGCTCTGGTAGAAGTCGCTCACCGCTTAGCCGATGGGGAAGACATATCTACACTGACTAACATTCGTGGTACCGCTGTTAACCTACCTGCCGCACCAGAAGGTTTTAACCTTATTGATTCTTCTCGCATTGAAAAACCACGTAAAGAGGCATTCATTCCGCCAAACCCTTACGTCGTTGAAGAGCAGTGTGAGACCAAAGCCAAGACCGAAGAACCGGAAGCGAAGCCGATTACTATTCGCCCTTCGCGCCATGACGCGGCTACAACCGCAGTGCGTATTCCGCCATTCGAGAAGCTAAATAACGACCGCATTCTCTACGCGCACGCGAGTCGAATTATGCACTTGGAAACCAACCCATATTCTGGCCGTGCCTTGATTCAGCGCCACGGCGACCGAGAACTGTGGGTTAACCAAGCGCCAATCCCTCTTTCTACAGAAGAGATGGACTATGTGTTTGGTCTACCGTACGCGCGCGTGCCACACCCAATGTATGGTAAGGCGAAAATTCCAGCTTACGACATGATTAAAACCTCAGTAAACATCATGCGTGGATGTTTTGGTGGTTGTTCGTTCTGTTCGATTACTGAGCATGAAGGACGCATTATTCAGAACCGTTCAAAAGAGTCGATTCTGACCGAGCTAGAAGAGATCCGCGATAAAGTTCCGGGCTTCACAGGTACAATCTCCGACCTTGGTGGTCCAACGGCTAACATGTATCGTCTCGGCTGTAGCGATCCGAAAGCTGAGGCAAACTGTCGACGCCCGTCTTGTGTCTTCCCAGGGATCTGTAACAAGCTCAATACCGACCACAAGCACACCATCGACCTCTACCGTGAAGCTCGTAAGGTTAAAGGTGTTAAGAAGGTAATGATCGCTTCTGGTGTTCGATATGACCTTGCTATTGAGTCCCCTGAATACGTTAAAGAGTTGGTCACACACCACGTAGGTGGCTACCTAAAAATCGCTCCTGAACATACAGAAAAAGGTCCTCTCGATCTTATGATGAAACCGGGAATGGGTACCTATGACCGCTTCAAAGAGATGTTCGAGAAGTACAGCGCTGAAGCAGGTAAAAAGCAGTATCTCATTCCGTACTTTATCTCTGCCCACCCGGGTACAGAAGACGAAGACATGCTGAACTTGGCGCTTTGGTTGAAGAAAAACAATTTTGAGTGTGACCAAGTACAAAACTTCTACCCTTCGCCAATGTGTAATGCAACCTCTATGTATTACTCAGAGACTAATCCGCTTAAACGAGTAAAATACAAAAAGCGTGAAGAAGTCCCTGTGGCTAAAGGTGAACGTCAACGTAGACTGCACAAAGCCCTACTTCGTTATCACGATCCAGCTAACTGGCCACTGATCCGTGAAGCGTTAATCAACATGGGTAAAAAGCACTTGATTGGTGACAAGCCAAGCTGCCTTGTACCTGCAGAAGATGTCGATGCAAAAACTCCGGCACAGCGCCGTAAATCAGGACGCCACGGCTCACAACGTTTCGCGACTAAGCACACTAAGAGCCAACCTGGCTTTGAAAAGATGCACGGGGACAATAAAGGCAAAGGTAAAAACGGAAGTGGTAATAAGGGTGGCCAAGCCGCTCGTGGCGGAAAACCGGCAGGCAAAGCTTCTGGCAACCGCAATGGTAAACCATCTTCCAACCACTCTGGAAAGCCGGCGACAGGACGTAAACCTAAACGTCGCTAGACACATATAAAAAGGCCCAGCAGTTGCGCTGGGCCTAGTTTTAAAACGTATCTGTTATGCGTTCTGAGCTTCAAACTCTTGCATGAAGTCAACTAACGCTTGAACACCTTCAAGAGTAACCGCGTTATAGATAGAGGCGCGCATACCACCGACAGCGCGATGACCTTTCAATGCGACTAAACCACGCTTCTCAGCTTGCTCTAAGAACAAGCCATCTAACTCCGGTTTAACCAACTGGAACGGCACGTTCATGCGTGAGCGGTTGTCTAGATGGACGTTATTGACGTAGAAGTCTGAACCATCGATCTGGTTATACAGCAGCTGCGCCTTCTCTTGGTTGATCTTTTCCATTTCAGACACGCCGCCTTGCTCTTTAAGCCATTTAAAGACCAGGCCAGACAGGTACCAAGCAAAGGTTGGCGGTGTATTGAACATCGAATCTTTCTCTGCCAATACCTTGTAATTAATAAAGCTAGGCACAAGTTCGCTTGCCAACTCTAACAAGTCATCTCGCACGATCGCGATGCACAGGCCAGCCGGACCGATATTTTTCTGAGCACCTGCGTAGATAACGCCATATTTAGAAACGTCAATTTGGCGTGACAATATGTTAGATGACATATCAGCAACGATAGGTTTGTCGGTGACAGGCAGGTCGCTGATCTCAATACCATCGATAGTCTCGTTAGGGCAGAAGTGAACATAAGCTGCGTCTGCGTCTATCTTCCATTCACTCGCAGGCTTAACCGCTAGCTTGCCGTCTAGTTCAGTTTTAGCGCCAAACACATCCACTTCACAATACTTAGCGGCTTCTTTTACCGCGCTCTCAGCCCAGTAACCTGCGTCAACATAGGTCGCCTTTTTCGATGAGCCAAGAAGATTCAAAGGTACGGCAGCAAACTGAGCTCGCGCTCCACCTTGGCAAAACAGCACTTTGTAGTTGTCTGGGATATCAAGCAGCTCACGCAGCTCTTGCTCAGCCTCTTCGGCAACTTTAATGAACTCTTTACTACGGTGGCTAATTTCCATAACGGAAGTGCCTAAACCATTCCAATCAATGAATTCTTGTTGTGCCTTTTCCATGACAGCTTTAGGTAGCCCCGCAGGACCTGCACTAAAGTTATAAACCTTGCTCATCTACTCTTTCCTTGCGCATTCTTGATTTAGATATTGTTCGATTAATACCATGTTTTATCGATGATAAAAAGCAAGAAAAGAGGTCTTAAGACCTCTTTTCGCGTTAACGTAGGTAAATTATGCAATTTATTCAATTAAGGCTGCATTAAAGCGGGCCAAAGTAGCGCCATTAGAGGGATCTGCTGTCCGTTCTCAAACACTAAATTTCCTTCCTTTAGTTCAGCCTGAATATGATAGCCTTGCTCAGAGTGAGTTAGCCACTCCATCTGCATTGCATCATCTACGCCTTGCTTAATAAAAGGATATTGAACCACTAGGCCATCAGAGAAGGTGGTATCGAGATTACCCGTCAATGCAGGGAGTATTCGTGCAGGGTTCTGCGTCACATTATCCGTTCCTTGCGGTACTGTGATTTTCCACTTAGATTCAAACTCACTGTCATTGCCCAGTTTTACCGCCAACTTGTTCATTGCAAAGTAGAAGCCTTTAGAAAACAGACTTTCTACATATGGGATCGCAGCTTCGATATCTGCTTGAGTTGGCATTGGGTTGTTTTGATAAAGATTCATCAAATGCTCAAATGCTACGCTGTCTAAGTCACCAAATGAAAGGTCAATCGAGACACTTTCTACATCGCCCTCATCCATGACTAAGTTATTTAAATCAACAACATGCTGGCTACTCACTGTTTTGGCTGCTTCATCGTAGGAGCTAGCAAAGGTATATTTGCTCTGCTGTAGAGCAAACAGCGGCGATTGGTCGATATCAAATACTGACGCTTCGGCTAGATTGAATGTCTGCTTACCAATCCAAAAACTGTTCATTTTCCTACCATCACCCTGCCCTGTTAAGCCAGACAACAGCATCTTTTCACCAGAGTTAAAGTCAACCTCTATCGATGGAATATCCAAATCATAGGTAATATCACCAAGGACACTAATGTGACCTTTAATCTCAGATGGAGAAACCGAGACAATTGCTCCGCCCTCGCCTTCAGTAACCTGATTCCAGCTTGCTAGGCTCAGCACATAGTCCGTATTGCCGTTGAGTTGAGTAACGGTATCTAGACGCAAAGGCAGATCAGGTGCATCATCCAATACCGACTCCGCACTAAGGCTAATCAGGCCATGGGTAATATGGCTGTTCACTGTCAGTTCCGAAGGCATGCCATCTTGCGCTAATTGCTCGGCAAGTACCGGGTCATGGACGATATAACGAGTTTTAACCGTAGAAGATAAGTAACCACGGTCGTATTCAAGTATCTCTGCTTTGACAGAATCATTTGAAAGGTGAGCAACTCCATCTTGAATCACACTCTGTCCAATTTGTCCCACCGCTAACGGCCAACACAATGCAAGCGAGATAGCACCACCTATGGCGCCTATTTTTCTTAGATCCATGATAATTACGTCTTGTTTAGTGATTTCATTAAGTCTACACCAAAAAACCTTGAGTTAAATCAGAGTATTGGCTTTCCAGAAAAAACAAACAAAAAATCTCTTACTTAGCTCTCAATACGCAATGCGTATCCTTGGTAAAGTGAAATATGTCTGTGTTTAAATTGTAGCCTAGCCGTGAATCCATTTTCTGTACTTTGTTTAGATAACAACCCAGTCAGTATTGAACAGTTAAGAAAAGAACTTAGTGTATTTTCCGCTAAGTTCGATCTCCATACTGCTGATACCCTTGAAGATGCTCATGCGGCGTTAGAGTATTGCCTTGAGCAGAATCAAACCGTTGCGTTAGTCATCGCCAGTCATCATGAAAATTTTGATGGCGCAAACTTTTTAATTCAACTCGATAAAAACGCTCATACTCAAAGCGCGCGCAAAGTGCTAATCAGTTGTGGACAAGATATTCAAGCCATTTTATCGGCAGTCAATGATGGTCGACTCGACTACTGTCTCACTAAACCTCTACAAGACAGTTTAGTGCACAAGACCGCGCAAAAAGAGCTGACGACATTTATCCTCAAAAACGATAAAGAGAACTTACTCTCCTACAGCCAGGTACTCGATCAGCACAGACTTCTTCGCAGCCACATTGAGCAGAAAATGCGAAGTTACCGTGAAGGATTTATTACCGATCATCATAGCCTGTCAGACCAAGAGCTGGCTGAACAAGTCTCCTCGGCACTACTTGATTTCTTTGCCCAAGAAGATGAGAGTCGCGCGTGTAGAACATATTCTCCCGATCATCTATTGACCATTGAAGGTGAAGAGAACCAGTTCCTGTGGTTTATCACCAAGGGTGAAGTCGCACTGTATAAAAAAGACGATATTGGCATGCAGCGTGAAGTTGTACGACATAGTCAGGGAAATATTGTTGGCGGTATGTCTTTTGTCACCGGCGAACCCTCTTTTTCAACGGCGGTTACACTGTCTAAAACTGAAGTCATCAAGCTAGACCGTGAAGTATTTTCTAAGGTCATGCACTCCAACATGACTCTATTGCCACTCTTCACTAATCTGCTTCTGCGTCACTTCAATCGACGCTTACAGCGCAGTATCAATACCAAGCTAGAGCTGCAAAAAACACTAGAGTCTCTGGAAACTGCGCACCAACAACTGATTGAAAGTGAAAAGATGGCAATGCTTGGCCAGTTGGTTGCTGGCGTTGCTCACGAGCTGAATAACCCAATTGCCGCGATACTCAGAGGAACAGAAACCCTAACCAATAGAATTCAGCACCTTGTCGATAATCGCTCCATCGAAGAGGTAGGGCTAGCAGGAATTAGTGTACTTCAAGAAGGATTGACGCAAAGGCCTCGCTCTACAGCAAGCGAGCGTGAACTGACCAAACAACTTTTAGAGCAAGTCAATGACCGACGCTTAGCCAAGAAGTTAGTTAAATTGGGCTTAGAGAGAGATAGCGATTGGATTAGCCAAGCTCAGACTAAGCCTGAATTTACTCTGCATAAGCTAGAGCGACTCGAAGATTACCACCTCGCGGGAACCACATTGCGCTCTATTAACGTTTGCGCTGGCAGGATCGCTGATATGGTGAAAAGCCTAAAAGGCTACGCAAGAACTGACGACGAGAAATTCCACCTTATCAATATTCATGAGGGTATAGAAGATACACTTGTAATCTTTGAGAGTCGTCTAAAGTTCCATAAGGTCGAGCGAATATACCACGATATTCCTAACATTCAGTGCCAACCGATCGCCCTGCAACAAGTCTGGACCAATCTAGTATCTAACGCTATTGATGCCTTCCCGGATAAAGGAGAGCTCATCGTCGAAACCAAACACGTTCAACAGAATAACACTGATTGGGTCGTCGTCTCGTTTACTGATAATGGTGCAGGAATACCCGAAGAGACCCAACAGCAGATGTTCACCCTCAACTTTACCACCAAAAAGGAAGGCAATTTTGGTCTAGGTATTGGCCTTTCTGTGTGTCAACAAATTGTCCACCAGCACGGTGGCCGTATCGAAGTCGAGTCTATTATCAATCAATTTACTAAAATGTCGGTTTGGCTGCCGTTTAGTCAAAAGCCTAATGTCGCCAAGGAGCCCTAAATGAATAAATATCTTATTTTATGTGTCGACGATGAACGGGAAGTGTTAGACAGTGTAATGCAAGACCTTTACTGCTTTGAAGAGCATTTTATTCTCGAAGCTGCGGAATCTGTGCAAGAGGCAAAGACGCTAATCAAAGAGTCCCATCAAGAGGACGTAAAATTGGCACTTATTCTTTGTGACCACATTATGCCTGAGCAAACCGGCATTCAATTTTTGATCGAGTTGAATGAAGATCAACAAACTCAACCGACCAGAAAGCTACTATTGACAGGGCAAGCTGGGCTTGAAGATACGGTCGAAGCCGTTAATCACTCTAGCTTAGACTTTTACATTGCTAAGCCTTGGCAAGGTGATGAGTTACGGGAAGTGATCAAGAATCAGCTAACGACCTTTATGATTGAAAATGAGCCGGATTTAATGCCATGGGCTTCGACGTTAGAAACCGAACGCGTGTTCGACGCTATTGCTAAGAATCGAATCAGCTTCGGCGAATAAAGTCATTTAAGGCTCTGTATTAAAAGGAATACTGTTTAAAAAAGCACCACTTAAAGCATTTATGTGGCATGTGAATTGCTTAATACTACAAATAACGACAAAGCAATGACATTTTTATAGTGGCTGTTGCTAGGATGCATTATCATGTCGTAATTACTGTCATGGCGCTTATGTCGCTAAAGACCATGGAAATTAACAAGATATAGGTTTATCGTCCTTATGCGTAAAACAATCTTAGCTGCAGCTTTAGTGCTTGCATCTGGTCAATCACTGGCTCAAACCGATCCAAACAGCCTTTCGGTAATGAGCAACTTTAACTACGACTACCTAGAAGCTCGAATTGGTGCTAGTCCAGTGACGTTCGGTGCAGCAATGAGTAAGTCTATTCACCCAAATGCACATGTAATCGGTCGTATCGATTCTGAGTTCGAAGGCGACTACGACGCGGCGGCAGGTTTTGGCTTCCACGCTCCAATTAATAACTGGGCAGATTTCACAGGTGAAATGTTATTCCGCTTGGTAGATACCGGCAATGAGAAACGTTTCGGCTTAGACGGTGGCTCAGATACGGGTATGGAACTTAACCTTGGTATTCGCCAATGGCTTGGTCCACAACTAGAAGTGGGTGGTAAAGGTGCCTACATTTCTATCGATAACAAGAAAGAGTGGGCTGGTTCTGCGTACGCGCGTTTCCATTCGACTGAGTTATTTTCTCTTGGTGCAGAAGCACGCATTAACGATTTCTATGGCGACCAAGTCATGTTAACGACACGATTCAAGTTTTAATAACTAAATTAGAAGCAAATAAAAACCGAGGTTTTGAACACCTCGGTTTTTTTATGTAATTCCTTTTACATTAGAGC
>NZ_JATABG010000053.1:0-13123 GCF_036533755.1 Vibrio sp. M260118
GCAAGCTGGCTCTCTAAAGACATAAAAAAAATCCGATATTAGTTTCCTAATATCGGATTTTGAAGCCTTTTGAGGATCGGTCAAATGATCTCACAAATTTCTTAACTGATCGGCATTACTGGTAAAAACCAGACCTTAATTGTTGAGAAGTTAAGCTTATTGGGCTGTTTCTTCACCGTTGTCAATCTTTAGCAGCTCAACTTCAAATACCAGCGTTGAGTTTGCCGGGATCGTTGGCGTGTCTTGCTCGCCGTACGCAAGCTCAGGTGGGATAACAAACTTGAACTTAGAACCTACAGGCATTAGCTGAACGCCTTCTGTCCAACCAGGTATTACTCGATTAAGAGGGAACGTTGCAGGCTCACCACGATCGTATGAACTATCGAACTGAGTGCCGTCAATTAGCGTACCCTTGTAGTGCACTTGAACAGTGTCAGTATCTTTTGGCTGCTCGCCTTCTGCTGGTGTCACTACTTGGTAAAGTAGACCAGTGTCAGTCTTTTGCACACCTTCTTGCTTTTCAAATTCAGCACGGAACTCGTCACCCGCTTTCTTAGCTGCCGCTGATTTCTCTGCTGCTTGCTTTTGCATTGTTTCCGCAACACGCTTATCTAGCGCTTCTAGAGCTGCCCGAGTCTCTTGCTCGTCTAACTCTGGGTTTCCTGCAAATACATGCTCAATTCCTTTTAGAACAAGATCTTTGTTTAACGTAATACCAATTTCGCTTGGCTTGTCTAGACTAGTGCTTAAGTAGTTAGCAAAAGAAACACCAATTGCGTATGCCGCTTTGTCGTCTTCAGTTGCGAAAGAAACCGTCTTAGCAGCTTCAGCTTGCTCTACCGCTGGTGCTGTTTCAGCTTTTGGTTCTTCTTCTTTTTGACAGCCAACAGCAAGTGCAACAGTTGCAGCAAGTAGTGACACTTTAAAAATCGATTTCATTTAACTCTCCAATTGAGACTTTTGTCTTTGTGCACAAATCTTTAATAAAGACTGGTACATATTTGAATGTTATACCAATATAACCGTTATGCGTCTTAATTAAACGTAAACAAACGGATATTTGGACTTAATGCGTATAATTTTTAACTCAATAATCATCGCCATTGTCATTACAACGTTAAATGGATGTTTTTTCTCCACTAAAGATAGCCAACGTTGGACCATCGAGCCCAATGGCACCACTAGTTTTGCATTGAGTCGAGATGCCCGTTTCGCCCTACTTTACTCTAAAGAGCATCAGTTGGTGCTTTGGGATCTAGATGAAAGCCAAGAGCTCGCCTCGTTGGGGGCTCAGGACCCTCAGTCCAGTACCGTTTCTCGCATCCGTATTTCAGATAACGGTCGCTTCGCCGTCACCGCCACGCAAATTAACTTTGCCGTTTGGGATTTAGCTTGGACTCAAGCGGAAGGGCTCTGGTCCATATCAGATGGCTTAATTCGTGATGTGGATATTGCCAGTAATGGCGACCAAGTGTTACTCGGTCTATCGAATGGCAAAGCGATTTACGTCAATTTAGTCACCGGCCGACGCCTAGAGTTCCTTGCTCACAATGAAAAAGTCAATTCCGTTGCTTTATCGCCGAATGGTCGCTTTGCCCTATCTGGAGGCAATGACTATACCGCCTATCTATGGGATACCAATACGGGTCAGATACTCAAAACCTTTGAACACGAACAACGTGTTAACCGAGTTGCACTTCAACGTGATGGTAAATATGCCTTTACCTCTGATGGAGGAAACCAGGCGATAGTATGGGACCTTACCACAGGAGATGAGATATCTCGGCTGCAGAGCTTTTCTCGTCAGCTAATTTTCTCAACCGCCCGTTTCTCTGATGATGGTAAACATTTACTTACCGGTACACCCTCTAGCCGCATCATGGTTTGGGATACTCACACTGGCAAACGAGTAGACGGATTTGAGGCTGAGCCATTAAAAGATGCTCGCCCTCCACGTGCAGTGGTGTATGATGCAGCCTTTGATAGCCAAAACCGCGTCGTATCCGGCACATCTGCGGGCATAGCCCAAGCTTGGGACGTCGACTATTAACAGTAAGATCAGTGAACATGACCGATAAGCGAGTTGAACAGTTAGAAAGCCGCGTAAATGACCTAGAGTGTCAGCTAGCTTTCCAAGAACAGACAATTGAAGAGTTAAATGATGCGCTTAGTCAGCAACAGTTGCTGATCACTAAAATGCAGGATCAAATGAAGTATGTGGTGGGGAAAGTGAAGAATATGGACTCTTCTAACCTAGCTGATGCTGCGCAAGAAACGCCACCACCGCACTACTAATTGCAGCAAGCCGCGCCTTACCCAAATACATAAGCAATCACGACGCCAGCGACCACTAAGCAGCCACCAATTCGACGTAGCTGATTGTCTGGTTGCTGACTAAGCTGAGCAACCATATTACGCCATCCGTTAGGCGCAATTAACGGCCCTAGCCCTTCAACGATAAGCACTAGACCAAAAGCTAACCATAGAGAATTCGACATAGATTTCCTACCATAAAAATAAAGGCTCCGTGAGGAGCCTTTATACTAACTGAGTTTAATTACTTCGCTTCAGCGCCAACTGAGTTATTCATGTACTGGAAGAACTCGCTGTTCGGATCCAACACTAAGATATCACTCTTGTTGCTGAATGATTTCTCATAAGCTTGTAGAGAACGCATAAAGCCGAAGAATTCAGGGTCTTTGTTGTAAGCATCGGCGTAGATTTTTGCAGACTTAGCATCCGCTTCACCTCGCGTTACACGTGCAGTTTTATCGGCTTCTGCTAGAACTGTTGCCACTTCTAGTTCAGCTTGCGCACGAATAACTTCTGCTTTCTCACGACCTTGAGAACGGTGACGACGAGCAACAGACTCACGTTCAGCTCTCATACGGCGGTAGATTGATTCACTGATTTCGTCTGGAAGATTGATTTTCTTCATACGGAAATCAACCACTTCTACGCCTAAGTCAGCCATCGCACTTTCACGTGTACCCGAGAGTACATTTGCCATGATTTTGTCACGCTCACCATCAATCTCTAATGCTTCTAGAGCCGCTTCAGTAGTGACTTCTTCACTATCGCTATCAGGCAGTACATCTTTATTACGTGGACCGGATACGATCTGCTTGATTTCACGCGCACCGATTTCTGAACGAAGAACGTCTGTAACTTTACGCTCAAGTAGCGCTTCTGCAGTCAAGGCATTACCGCCACCCGTTGTTAGGTAGTAGCGGCCAAAGTCTGCAATACGCCACTTCACGTAGGTATCGATGATTACGTCTTTTTTCTCAGAAGTTACGAAACGGTCAGAGCGGCCATCCATCGTCTGGATACGCGCATCTAACGTCTTCACACGGTCAAACAGTGGCATTTTGAAGTGCAGACCCGGTTCATAGATTCTTGATACACCGTTGTCATCAAGAACACGACCAAATCGAATCACCAATCCACGCTCACCTTCTTGGATAACAAAGATCGACATTAGCAGCAGAACAATCGTTACAACTACTACAGGGATCATTAACTTACGCATTCTTAATATCTCCCTTGACGTGAACCTGAACGAGATTGCGAGTCTGAAGTTGTCTCATTCTGAGTCTCTAGCTCAATTTGATCGTAAGCCGAAGATGACTTCGTATTACGTTTTGTTTGCGTTGTGCCTTCACCCGCTAACTTATCAATTGGTAGGTATAGCAAGTTACCGCTAGATTCCGAATCGATAAGCACTTTCGAAGTGCTTGAGTAAACTTGTTCCATAGTGTCTAGATACAGACGGTTACGTGTAACCTCTGGTGATGCTTGATACTCAGGAAGCAGTTTCTCAAACTGAGCAACTTGACCGAGCGCTTCATTCACAACTCGCTCAGAGTAACCCAATGCTTCTTTCTTCAAACGCTCAGCACGACCTGTTGCTTTAGGCAGAATGTCGTTTCGGTAAGCTTCCGCTTCACGTTCGAAACGCTCTTCATCCTCACGCGCCGCAATTGCATCATCGAATGCGTCTTTAACTTGCTCAGGCGGACGTGCCGACTGGAAGTTAACATCGACAATAACGACACCCATATCATAGCTATCTACAATCGCGTTCAATGTCTCTTGAGTGCTTTGACGGATTTGCTGACGACCGCTGGTTAGTATGCTATCCATTAGCGAGTCACCAATTACTGCACGAAGAGCAGAATCTGTCGCCTGGCGTAGGCTGTCGTCTGCGTTAGTCACGCGGAATAGGTATTTGTATGGGTCAGCAACACGGTACTGAACGTCCATAGATACGGTTACCACGTTTTCATCTTTGGTCAGCATTAGACCTGATGAACGTAGCGAGCGGATCGCTTGAACGTTAACAGCTTCGTACTCGTCGATAAAACGAGGACGCCAGTTTAGACCAGGATCGACCACGCGATCGTACTTACCTAAACGTAGCACGACACCACGTTCTGCTTCACCGATAGTGTAAAAGCCTGCAAAGAACCAAATTGCTACCGCGATTGCAGCGATGACACCAAAACCCAGTGCACCACCACCTCCGATAGAAGGCCCTTTACCACCTTTACCACCACCAAACTTTCCACCCAGTTTCTGACTTAGTTTGCTAAAAACTTCGTCCAAGTCTGGCGGCCCTTGATCGCGGCCACCTTTGTTACCACGATTATTATTACCCCAAGGGTCATTATCGCGGCCATTGTTGCCGTTGTTATTACCAGGCTCATTCCACGCCATTAGAAAGCTCCATCATTTGATATGACGTTATACTGTAGCAGTCATTTAAGTAACTATAAAGTCACGTAAAACTGCCTCATCTCTTTTTTCAAGTCTAGACCAATCTGCTTGTTGCATTCGAACTTCGATCAACAAGTTACCATCTTGGTCATATTCTTCACGTTGAATACACTTCATTTGGAAGAATGTACTACGAAGTCTGCCTTGATGTTGTGGCGGAATTCGCATTTGGTGCTGAACCATCTGGCTTGCCAAACGTTCAGTCAGCGCGTCGAACAGGAGCTCAATCCCCCTGCCTTCCATTGCTGAAACCCAAACCGTTTTAGGGACACCTTCATCATCTCGCTCGATTCTGGGTTCTTGACCATCGAGGTTATCGATCTTGTTCATGACGACCAATGCAGGGATTTCATCCGCATCGATTTCAGCAAGCACGTCATGAACAGCTTGGATATTCTCACGAAAACGCTCATCACTGGCATCGACAACATGTAACAAAATGTCAGCTTCTTGCGTCTCCTGAAGTGTTGCTTTAAACGCTGCCACTAGATCATGGGGCAAGTGGCGAATAAACCCAACCGTGTCAGCTAAAATTGCCGGACCAACGTCAGATAACTCTATCTTACGTAATGTAGGGTCCAAAGTAGCAAATAACTGGTCAGCCGCGTATACACCGGCCTCGGTAATTCGGTTGAATAGCGTCGATTTCCCTGCATTGGTATAACCCACTAAGGAAACCGTTGGTATTTCCGCTCGATTTCTAGCTCGGCGACCTTGTTCACGCTGTTTAGCGACTTTTTCTAAACGGCGTAATATCGTTTTTATACGAACACGCAATAGACGTCGGTCAGTTTCTAACTGAGTTTCACCTGGACCACGTAAACCGATACCACCTTTCTGTCTTTCAAGGTGAGTCCAACCACGAATCAATCGAGTAGAGATATGGCGCAGCTGTGCAAGTTCAACTTGCAGCTTACCTTCGTGGGTACGGGCACGTTGGGCAAATATATCAAGGATAAGGCCCGTTCTATCTAGAACTCGGCACTTGCACAACGCTTCGAGGTTACGTTCTTGGGCAGGAGAGAGGGCGTGATTAAAAATCACAATATCCGCTTCAGCCAATTGCACAGCTTGAGCAATCTCCTGAGCTTTACCCTCTCCGACATAGTATTTAGGGTGTGGCGACTGGCGACTTCCTGTTACAACTTGTAACGTAGAAACGCCAGCAGAAGATACCAACATCTCAAATTCGCTGAGATCTTCCCACTCCCCTTCTTGCGTAAAGTTGATATGAACAAGTACGGCTCGCTCACCGGCTTCATAACGGTCAAACAAGCAATCAACTCCTTACAAACAAATATGATACTTCAGAGAATTAATCTTCTGACTTCTCTTGCTGACGCTCACCTTGTGGACGGTCACCGCTGTGGTGGCTTACTGGGCGCGCAGGCACAACTGTTGAGATTGCGTGCTTGTATACCATTTGGTTAACCGTGTTCTTCAATAGGATCACGAATTGGTCAAAAGATTCGATCTGACCTTGAAGCTTAATTCCGTTCACAAGGTAGATAGACACTGGAATACGTTCACGACGTAATGCATTTAAGAATGGGTCTTGTAGAGATTGCCCCTTAGCCATTTTTATTTTCCTTATTTTGTAATTTTGTTTTAATTATTTAGCTAGTGGTACGTTGCACGCGAAAATTGCGGCCTTTGCTCTGAGCTAAACGAATAAAATAACACCCTGTCGATACCTGTTATGACGGCTTTAAACCAAAATTTCAAGTAACAGATCCTTTACAAGGCAATTTCACGCAAAAGCGATCACATTATACACAGCTAAAACCTTCAGATGCTATGGCATTTGAAACAGTTTCTAACGCATGATCAATGTTTTCGCTATCTAACCAAGTTAAATCATCCCAGCTGCGTAACCAGGTAATTTGTCGCTTGGCCAATTGACGAGTTGCACAGATGCCTTTAAATATTGCGTCATCTAATGTGCAGTTCCCGTCCAAATAGTCCCACATCTGTCTATAACCAACACAGCGAATAGATGGAAGATCCGGATGAAGATCATCACGCGCATAAAGTGCACGCATTTCATCTTCAAACCCTGCTTCTATCATCATTTCGTAGCGAAGTTCAATTCGACGATGGAGCTCTGCCCTTTCCTTGGGAGCTATTGCAAACTGTTTAACTCGATACGGCAGGCTTTCACCTTTAGTTTGAGTTAACTCAGTAAGAGTTTTACCCGAAATTCGATAAACTTCCAATGCCCGAGACAATCTTTGTGGATCATTCGGGTGGATTCGCTTAGCTGAGACAGGATCGATCTCCTCAAGAATCTCATGCAGTTTATCCCAACCAAATGTCGCGGCTTCTTGCTCGATCTGTTGGCGAATCTCAGGGTCCGCTGCTGGAAGTGGCGATAACCCTTCAAGCAACGCTTTATAGTAAAGCATAGTTCCGCCGACCAATAGCGGGATCTTGCCTTGATCAACAATTTTGCGCATTTCATTGAGCGCATCACGACGAAAGTCAGCCGCAGAGTATGCTTCGCTTGGATCTAAAATATCGATCAAGCGATGTGGTGCCTGCGCTTGTTCTTCTGCGTCTGGCTTGGCCGTTCCAATATCCATTCCTTTGTAGATCAACGCAGAATCAACTGAGATGATCTCTACTGGGTACTTCTTGCGTAAGCGAATCGCAAGGTCGGTTTTCCCTGATGCTGTTGGCCCCATTAAAAACAGGGCTAAAGGTAATTCTGTATTGTTCATAATTCTAACGCTGCAATGGTTGCAGAAAAATCAACTGGCCTTACAAAGGCGTGATCACCAAGCGGTAACTTGCCCTGCCACAACTGTTCGACATCCGAAATGATCTGAATAGCTTCTGACAAAGTGTAGTCACTTTTCACCTGTGTAATTTGATCACTAAGCCACTTTGCTATCTGGACATGTGACAGAGGCTGAGAGGCCGTTTGACACGAAACCGCGTAAGATAGCAGATCTGGGATCAATTGTTGTAAGTTTTGTTGTCTTAATGGCTGGGGGACACCCATCACCATCAGCGCCTTATTTGCACGTAACTTAAGCTCAATGCCAAATGAATCTAAAGTTGGCTGTAGCGCCTGAGCTATATCAAGCAGAGCTTCATCGAGCTTTACCGAAAGCGGCACTAGCAATGGCTGACTTTTCAGCTTTCCTTCTCGAGTCGATAGTTGCCCATTAACTCGTAACCATTCCGCTTTAGCAAGGCTCACAAGGTTGGTACCTTGTTTATCAGCCATGACGAGATAACGGCCTTGCACAACATTCAGTGCCTTACCCAAAGATTCGACAACCGAAACCTCAACTTGTTCAGTAGAAGCTTCAACAACGCTTGTTGGTTCATCAGCTTGTACCACTGGTATGTCAGGGGTTTTCAGCAGCTCTTGGTAAGCTTTAACCTCTTGCTTACTTGGCGCAGGTTCACTGTATCGCTCAGCCACTCTTGGTTTAGCCGTTGGGCGAGACTCTTGCCAGTCACTTCTTGGCTGAGCTTCGCGTACACACTCCCGACTTTCAGCATAGTCAGCCTTACCCGGATAGGAAGGTACCGATTCAATCGCGCGATACTCTTGCTCAGAGGTACGGTTCACGCTCTCATGCCTTGCGAACTGCTGCGATTCATCCGCTGGCTGCTGCTGTACATGAAATGCTGACGCGGTCTGCTCTGGTTTATCAATATGCGCGCTCTGGGCAAGAGCATCACTCAGCGCTTGGTAAATAAAATCATGTACCAAACGCGCTTGATGAAAACGAACCTCATGCTTGGCAGGGTGCACATTGACATCGACTTGATGAGGATCGAGCTCAATGAAAAGTACATAGGTCGCGAATTGATCCGGGCGTAAGCTTGTCTCATAGCTTTGACGGATAGCGTGGTTGATCAACTTGTCGCGCATCATTCGACCGTTAACGTAACAGTATTGCAGATCGCTTTGCTGACGAGCCCCCTCAGGCGTGGTGATCCAACCATGAAGCTTAAGCCCTTGATGCTCTAGTTCAATCTTGAGCATATTACGCACGAAGGCACTACCACATACAGCTGCGATACGTTTCTCAGCTTGTACATCGGTTTTGGCCGATCGGTACTGCTTAACAAGCTTGCCGTTATGCCTAAGATTAATGCTGACATCAAAACGACTTAAAGCAATACGCTTTAGCAACTCATCAATATGGGTAAATTCAGTTTTCTCTGTACGCAGGAACTTACGTCGAGCAGGGGTATTAAAAAACAGATCAAGTACTTCAACCGTGGTACCAATCGGATGAGCGGCAGGTTGAAGTTTTACTGCCATGTCGCGGCCTTCACTGTATGCAGACCAGGCTTGATCTTGGGTCGCAGGGCGAGAGGTCATAGTTAGACGCGACACCGAACTAATACTCGCTAACGCCTCTCCCCGAAAGCCCAAACTGATAATCGCTTCAAGATCATCAAGAGTATGGATTTTTGATGTTGCGTGACGACTTAAAGCAAGGCCAAGCTCATCTTTAGCGATCCCTTTGCCGTTATCACGAACACGGATCAGCTTGGCGCCGCCTTTATCTATATCAATATCGATCCTTGTCGCACCAGAATCTAAACTGTTTTCCACTAGCTCTTTAACGACAGAAGCGGGCCTTTCGACCACTTCACCCGCTGCGATTTGGTTAGCAAGGCGCGCAGGTAGAATCTTTATTGTCACGTTCAAAACTCACTCTAATTGTGTGGAATGATGAGCACCTGACCAATAGCTAATTGGTCAGAACGTAGGTTGTTCGCCTTACGAATACTATTCACGCTCACTTTGTACTTCGAGGCGATCTTACTTAGGAACTCACCACGCTTGACCGTATGCTTACGTGGCGGAACATCCTTCATACTTACGGTAACCTTAAGCTTCTGACCCAGTTTTAGCGTATCTGATTTGAGTCTATTCTCACGCTTAATCGCAGCCACTGACACCTTATATTTCGCAGCAATCTTACCTAGGTACTCACCGCGCTGTACCACGTGTGTGAGTGTTTTGGTTTCAACCGGATTCTTAATCTGCGGGACGGGAACCGATTGACTCGAACCTGGAATCGTCAAAATTTGCCCAATGGCTAAGCTGGTACTTTTCAGCTTGTTGGTCTGCATGATCGCTTTGGTTGAAGTGCCATACTTCTTCGCGATCAGAGATAGAGACTCACCTCGCGCCACTTTGTGCTTAATTGTTTTACCTCTGTTAGCAAACAAAGTGCCTTCTGGAGGGTTAGCTTCAAAGTACTGAACAATCGCTTTGCTCAATGCGCGCGCTAGCTTGTCTTGGTGGCTGCGTTGGAACAACAACCTCTCTTCCGTCGGGTTAGTAATAAAACCCGTTTCAACCAGAACCGAAGGAATATCTGGAGACTTCAATACCGCCAAGCTCGCATTAACCGGTTCTTTCTTATGAAGTGTAACGCCAACTCGGGTCATCTCACGCAGAATCTTAGTCGCTAGTTTGTAGCCCTCTTTCTGCGAGTGGCTAAACTTCAAATCAAGAATCGTCTGGCTAACATTTCTATCATTGGCATTCTTGGATAGAACTTCACCGGCACCACCCAATAGCTGAGACTGCTCTTCGTGGTTCTCTACCCAACGGGCAATTTCTGAGTTCGCTCGACGCGTATTGAGGACAAATACCGAACCACCACGTGGTTTAGGAGAACGGAAACCATCAGCATGAATAGAAACTAATAAGTGTGCTTTGTTACGGCGGGCAATCTCTGAACGCTTGTTGAGGTTAACAAAGTAATCACCGCTACGAGTCAGTACTGCCTTCATACCCGGAACAGCATTAATTTGAGCCACAATTTTCTTAGAAATAGCTAATGTTGCGTGTTTCTCATATCTTTTGCTGGGACCAATCGATCCCGGGTCTTCGCCACCGTGCCCCGGATCAATCGCGACAACGATATCAGCAGTCCCCATAAACTGAGATGCGTCACGGCTAACCGTTGTCGAGTTAGTCGACTTAGACGGGGTTGGTTTAGCTTGAGTGCCATGAGGCATATCCATTACCAAACGATGGCCATACTGACCACCCGGTGTTGGGGATAATTTGAATATTTGTGGAGTTACTTTGCGCTTCAGTTCAAACACCAAACGATAAGTCCCTTTGCTTGGTGGAGAGCTTTTTCGGATCCTTTTAAGTACCGGACTGTCGGTAACACTGATAGGAAGCTTAGTGTTCAGTGAGGTTTTTTTAAGGTCAACGACAATACGATCTGGGCTCGAAAGCGTGAAATAGCTGTAATCAGCTTCTGAAGAAAGATCGATAACAACGCGAGTTTCATCAGGCGCAGGCCAAACGCGAATCCCTTCTAGCGCATTTGCAAATACAAAACTGGGCGCAAGAGTAAGAGCGAGAAGAAATGGAAAGAAAACAGCTCTTATAAAAGTACTCTTCAACATAACTCCAACTGTTCTAATAATTGACATCCATACTGATTGTTTGCTGTCAGTTCAACCATACGAGCCTCACCGTTATAGCGAAGATCAATATCAAGATCCGCTTCAGGCAACAACCCCTGACCTTTTTCAGGCCATTCGACTAAACAGATCGCGTCGGATGTGAAGTAGTCGCGGATTCCCATGAATTCGAGCTCTTCTGGGTCAGCTAAACGGTAAAGATCAAAATGGTAAACCTGCCACTGATCAAGTTGATAAGGTTCTACTAACGTATAGGTTGGGCTTTTTACATTTCCTACATGACCTAATGCACGAACAAAACCACGGCTAAATGTCGTTTTACCCGCACCCAAATCACCGTGTAAATAAATGGTGGTTTGCTGAGAGCACAAGTTTGCCAATGCCGTCCCCAATTGAATCGTTGCTTGTTCATCTTTAAGGGCAAATTGTTTGGTGGTCATGAAGATCAATCTCTACGCTGTGACTATATAAAAATCAAAAGAACAGGAATAGTAAACTGGGTTGGAATTGAGAGACAAGAGATCTTGTGTAAGTAAAACGAAAAATCAGCGCTTTCTTGCCATTTTTTGCTTTTCGACAGCTAGATCCTGTATATAAGATCCGTTAAGATCCTGCCCCCTTTACCCGGAGCAATCAGCATGAACTACCAAGCGCTTGCAGACAAGATCAAAATATGGGGCCAAGAACTTGGCTTCCAGAAGGTTGGTATCTGCGATGTAGATCTGTCTGAGCATGAAGCTGAGCTACAAAAATGGCTCGATGCTGGTTACCACGGGGAGATGGATTGGATGGCTCGTCACGGCATGATGAGAGCGCGTCCTGCTGAGTTATTGCCAGGTACAGTGCGTGTTATTAGTGTACGCATGGACTACCTTCCTCCAGAAGCTCAGTTCGCTGCGAATCTTTCTGATCCCACTCAGGCTTATATAAGTCGCTACTCTCTTGGCCGAGACTATCACAAGTTAATCCGCAACCAACTTAAGAAGCTAGGCAAGAAAATAGAACAAGAAGTAGGAAACTTCGGCTATCGCCCATTTGTCGATTCTGCTCCGATTCTGGAGAGACCTTTAGCACAGAATGCAGGTTTAGGATGGACAGGGAAACACTCGCTAATCTTAGATAAAGACTGCGGCTCTTGGTTCTTTCTTGGAGAACTATTAATTGACCTTCCCCTACCGGTAGATGAGCCAAGTGTTAATGAATGCGGAAAATGCACTGCCTGCATTACGTCTTGCCCTACACAAGCCATTGTCGACGATGGCATTGTCGATGCAAGACGCTGTATCTCCTACTTAACCATTGAGTTCGACGGAGTCATCCCAGAAGAGTTTCGCAAAGCGATGGGCAATCGAATTTATGGCTGCGATGACTGCCAGCTTGTTTGCCCTTGGAATCGCTATTCCAAATTGACAGAGCAGGAAGACTTTCACCGAAGAGAAACACTAACGTCACCAAATCTCGTTAACCTGTTTATGTGGGATGAGATCACGTTCCTAAAGAATATGGAAGGTTCTGCAATTCGCCGTATCGGCCACCTGCAATGGCTAAGAAATTTATCAATAGCAATGGGGAATGCCCCATACTCTCAATCCATCATTGAAGCACTTAAAAGTCGCTTAGGGCTCAGCGAAACTCTTGATACTCATATCCAATGGGCAATTGAACAACAAGTTGAACAACTGCCTAGCCAATCAACTAAGCTAAATCGACTGATTCGAATTGTCGAGAAGGGGCTTCCGCGTGATGCATAATGCTTGCCGAAACTCCCCCGTCATAATTTGACCTAGCTCCAAAAAACAAATGTGGAAAAAAGAAACGGGGAATCGCTATTTTCTTATTGCTACGAAAGTTAATCACAACGCACAGAAATGACTAGGATCAAAAAACAGTGACTTAATGATCGTAAAGTTAAAGTACCATC
>NZ_JATABG010000054.1:0-13058 GCF_036533755.1 Vibrio sp. M260118
CCTTTGTGGTATTCGATATTGGTGTAACCGGCGGCTTGAAGAACTTCTACTGATGATGGATGTAGACCTTCAAGCAAGAGAATTTTGATTTTTTCTTTTTCCAGTGAAACTTTGGCCATTGTCTTCTTCCTTAAAGTGGGGAAATTTGGGCTTAAAGGGCGCACATTTCGTTAAAGTAGATAAAGCAAACGTTTTTATCGACGTTGTGTAGCACGCAAACGTTTTCCCTGTGCGTCTTCTGACCATTAAGTTAACAAAAAAAATACAGCTTGGGTAAGAAAATTACGGAATAAGGCATAATTTTTATAGATTAAAATGAAAAAACGGCGCCATTAGGCACCGTTTGTAATGAAATAACAAAAAAGAGAGCTTACTCTTCGATTTTTGCACCTTCTGGGGTACCTGTGATGACAACATCTGCACCACGGTGCGCAAATAGGCCGACAGTCACTACGCCGGCAATTGCGTTGATCTTGTCTTCTAGAGCTTTCGGGTCGTTAATCTTCATGTTGTGTACATCAAGAATTACGTTGCCGTTGTCGGTAATAACACCTTCGCGATAAGCAGGATCTCCACCTAGCTTAACCAGTTCACGAGCTACGTATGAACGAGCCATCGGAATCACTTCAACTGGAAGAGGGAACTCGCCTAGTACATCTACCGCTTTGGTGTTGTCTACGATACAGACGAATTTCTCAGAAATAGCGGCGACGATCTTCTCGCGTGTAAGAGCAGCACCACCACCTTTAATCATATCGCGAGCAGGGTTGATCTCATCTGCACCGTCAACATAGATGTCTAGCTTATCGACTTCGTTACAGTCAAACACGTCAATCCCAAGACCTTTTAGTTTTTCAGTAGATGCTTCAGAGCTTGATACCGCACCTTTAATGTCATCTTTCATTGTAGCGAGTGCGTCGATGAAGTGATTGACTGTTGAACCTGTACCAACACCGACAATGCTGTCTTTTTCAACATACTTTAGTGCTGCCCAACCAGCTTCTTTCTTCATTTCATCTTGAGTCATGCTCATCTCCTAAGGCGGTAGTAAAATCGATTGCGGCGCGATTATAGCTTTATCCTAGCGAGACTTGAAGTGATGCTCATTGATTCTATTGGTGTGGGTTAATCCCATTGCCAGATCTTGCTTGGAGTCACAATTTTAGGCAGTGGTACGTCCCACTCTTCTATTGGTAGTGATTCTACATGCTGGCAGTCATGGGCAAGGCCAATTGGCATTGGGCCTTTCCCTGTTTTGAACCAGGGTTCTAAGGTACGGTCGTAGTAACCGCCCCCCATACCAAGTCGGTGCCCACTTGAGTCAAAGCCGACCAGTGGCGTGCAGATAATATCTAACGATGAGACGGGAATAATCTGAGTTTGGTCGAGCTTAGGTTCAGGTATCGAGTAGCGATTTAACACCATTGGTGTCGATGAGTGATAGTGGAGAAAAAGCAGATGACCTTTTGAGAAGGGGTGAATAACTGGAAGGTAGGTCTTTTTCCCTTGTTTCCACAGTGACTCGATCAGTGGCATAGTTTCTAACTCGCCATCCGTGGTCAGATACAAAGCGATATGCTGCGCTTGTCGAAACTCTGCTAGCTTTGACGTTTGCGTGATTAAATCTAGCCCGGCTAAATGTTGAGTATCACTGCTGAGTTGATTGCGTTTTTGGCGGATGCTGGTGCGGAAGTCTTGTCTGGAAAGTGTCATCAAGTTACCCGTTGTTGCAGGGTATCGTTGTAAGGATACCCCAGAGTGCCGTTGGAGAAATGGACCCTTGAACCAGCTGGTTCAAGGCGGATCAGCAGAGATAACCGTAGGCTTCTCGGTACAAGCCGAGCTTGCTCAATAGCTACCAAGTACTAACCCTTAGGTATTGCTTATCGGCTCAGGGACTTAATCCCCTAACGCACACTCCAGGGTAAATTCTTGACGGTGTAAAGGTTTAGTGCTGTCCTGGCTTAACTTTACTAATAGCATTGTCTAGTGATGCCGAAAGCAGTTCCATTCGCTCTGATAAGGCATCTTGCTCTTGCTTTTCACTATTATCTCGAGCTTCTAGCTCATGACAAAAGTTTAGCGCAACAAAGGTCAATAGCTGGACTTCATTTGTAATCTTAGTCTTTGCTGACATATCTTGCAGACGTTCTTCAAGACGCGCAGCGGCTTTTATTAATGACTCCTCTTGCCCTGACGGACAATTTACCCGAGTGAGCTTACCTAAGATTTCAACTTCCACTGCTTGATTACTCATATCGACTCTATATCTGTTGTCTAAGGTGATAAAGCAGATAATCACCGAGGAAGAAACTATAGAAAAACACCCATTAAGATTCAAGCTTTTCAAATCAGCGATAACTAAATCAGGGCGTAATGACACAGTAATTGGGCAATTTGTGCAAAAGCTGCCCACAAATGCTAATCGCTCGTTTTCGCTTGTGGTGGTAAGTGATACGATTGAGATTATTTGATTGAGTTAGGTCATACCAATGAGTGATAAAAAACTACCTGATTACCTCACATTCGCGAGTGAACTTCAGTCTGCAGGACTGGCGGTGAACCCTGCCGAGCTACATGGATTGCTGACGGGCATGTTAAGTGGTGGTTTGAGTTTGACCGATAAGAGCTGGCAGCCACTGATTTTTGACTATGTTAGTGAAGGCATGGGGTGGCCAACTAAAGCGTTGCAACTGGCTGAAGCAAGCTTAGATGCGACCATTGCAGAACTGACGGGCTCTGGTATGGAGCTTGATATTCTTCTACCTGATGAGGAAGCAAGCGCTTCTCTGTTTGATATTGCTGATGGCGTTGCTGACTGGGTTAACCACTTTATTTCTGGCTTAGGACTCGTTGGCGCTGAGCTTAAAAAAGCATCGACTGATGTTAAAGAAGCACTGGCGGATCTAGAAGAGATTGCCAAGCTTGGCATTGATGAAGATGACGACTTAGAAGAGCAAGCTCAGTTGTTAGAGCAGGTTATTGAACATATCAAAGCTTGCGCGCTCACTATTCACGCTGAGTTTGGGCAAAGAAGCCCTGAGCCACAGAAAGCTCCAACCATTCACTAGTCGAGGTGAGCATGAATCAGTTTGATGTGGTGATTGCTGGTGGTGCAATGGCAGGTATGACACTGGCATTAGCAATCAATAAATTAGCGCCAAAACCAATGTCTATTGCTGTGATTGAGCCTTTTCAGGCTGATCACGGCCAGCATCCTGGATTTGACTCCCGCTCGATTGCACTCTCTTACGGCACCGTATCAATACTGAAGAAATTTGGCCTGTGGCATGAGATTGCAAAGGTTGCTACTCCGATTGAACACATCCATGTTTCGGATCGCTCTCATGCTGGAATGACCGACATCTCTACTGATGAAGCTGGTGTTGAAGCTTTGGGTTATGTCGTTGAGCTCGCTGATGTTGGTCGCATCTACCATCAACAAGTTCAGCAAGATGCCAACATTACTTTACTCAATAGTGCAGTAGAGCAGGTTCAGCGCAGTGAACACTCGGTAAAGCTTAAACTTAGTAGTGGTGAGCGTGTTGAAGGTAAGTTATTGGTAGCGGCAGATGGTGCCGTTTCTACTTGCTGTCATCAAATTGGTATCGAGCTCAATGAACACGATTTTGAACAAGTCGCAGTGATCGCCAATATCACTACGCAAGTACCACATAATGGACGTGCATTTGAGCGTTTTACGCAGTCTGGCCCTGTGGCCTTGTTGCCAATGTCGCAAGGACGTATGTCTTTAGTTTGGTGTTTAAAGCCGGAACAGGCACAGCAGGTGATTGAATACAACGACGACCAGTTCCTCTCAGAGTTGCAACACGCTTTTGGTTGGCGATTGGGTAAACTAGAGAAAGTGGGGCAACGTGCAAGCTACCCACTGCTGCTGCGCTATAGAAAGCAGAATGTTTCTCACCGATTTGCCATTGTTGGTAATGCCGCGCAAACATTGCACCCTATTGCTGGGCAAGGTTTTAATTTGGGGATTCGTGACGTCGCTACTTTAGCAGAGTGCATTGCTACAGCTGGTGATGATCCAGGCTGCTATCGAGCTTTGAAGCAGTTTAAAAATTCACGTCGGGAAGATCGAGATGCAACGATAATGATGACCTCTTCCCTAGTGCACATCTTTTCTAATGACTACCTATCATTGCGTATTGGACGTAATCTCGGTCTGTTTGGTATGGATAATGTGCCCGCTCTCAAAAGCCCTTTGTTAAAGAGAACATTAGGTTTAGTGGCTCGTTAGAGGCGCTGAAAAGGATACAAAATATGATGCAAAGTGTAGATATCGCCATTGTTGGTGGTGGAATGGTAGGTTTAGCGCTTGCTGCGGCTTTCAAGGATACTGAGCTGCGTATTGCTGTGATTGAAAGTCGTGCCCCTGATAGTGAATTAAATGACTTGCCTGATGTGCGAGTTTCCGCGTTAAGTCGTTCTAGTGAAGCTGTACTAAGAAACTTAGGTGCCTGGCAAGGCATCGTTGAGCGAAGAGCTGCCCCTTATCAGGCGATGGAAGTGTGGGAACAAGATAGCTTTGCTCGAATTGAGTTTGAAGCGCAGCAGCTTGCTCAGCCCGATCTCGGACATATTGTTGAAAACCGGGTTATTCAACTTGCACTGCTTGACCAAGTGAAACAGCAAAGCAACGTGACTCTGTTTATGCCAGAGAAGTGCACTTCCATGGCTGTTGGTGAGAGTGAAGCTTGGCTCACCTTGGAAAGCGGCCAAGCGCTGACTGCGAAATTAGTCGTAGGTGCTGATGGAGCTAATTCGTGGGTTCGTAAACAGCAAGAGATCCCATTAACTCACTGGGATTACGGTCATAGTGCGATTGTTGCTAACGTTCGTACGCAAGAACAGCACCTGCGGGTAGCAAGACAGATTTTCACCCCACAAGGGCCATTGGCTTTCTTGCCATTGGGTGAAGGCAACCTAAGCTCTATTGTTTGGTCGACTGATCCTAGCCGAGCGGAACGTCTTATTAGCTTATCTCCTGGTGAGTTCAATAAGGTGTTAACCGCCGAATTCGATAATCGCCTTGGGTTATGCACGGTTGAGGGTGAGCGTTTCGCTTTCCCATTGAAAATGCGTTATGCGCGAGACTTCGTGACAGAGCGCGTTGCTCTAGTTGGTGATGCGGCGCATACAATCCACCCTTTGGCAGGGCAGGGCGTGAACCTTGGCTTGCTCGATGCGGCTAGCTTAGCCCAAGAAGTCATTGAGTTATGGCAAGCTGGGGAAGATATTGGTAGTAAGCGCAACTTGCGTAGCTATGAGCGCTGGCGTAAGTCCGAAGCGGCGAAAATGATCGCAGCGATGCAAGGATTCAAAGACCTATTTGAAGGCAGTAACCCAGCGAAGAAACTAATTCGAGGCATCGGGATGAAAATCGCAGGCCAACTTCCGGGCGCGAAAGATGAGATAATGAAGCGAGCGCTTGGTTTGAAAGGGAATTTACCTAAGCTGGCGCTACGAAGTCGAGATATATCGAAAACCTTATAGGTGCAGTGTGAATAATAATTTATAAAAACAGTTCACATAAAAAAGGGTTGGCACTGCCAACCCTTTTCTAAATCAGTTAAGCGTATGCGCAGCGAAGTTTCATCACTTCTTGGTTAATCTCCTTCACCGCTTGAAAATGCCTGCGTTCAGCTTTCTCAGGCAACATTAGCTTGCCGTTATCAAACTCAAATTTCCCAACCCCGTTGATGTAAATTCTTCCCTTAAAAAGTCGACTAATATGTTTAGCAATCATACTTGGTGTATAGCGCTTAAACAGTCTCATACAGTAATCCTTATCTTTAGCAAGCACTGCAAATTATACGTTTTTCCCACCGTGAAAATTGTGATTGTTATGGTGGAAAATGTAGATAAAACCAGTCCAATTGGATATTTGTGCCTCTCTTGGCAAAAATACGGATAAATATCCAATTTATTGTGATAATTACCTCATTTATGTTCTGTAGTAAGAACTCGGCTCAATCTTCGAATGATGCATATTAAAGCTAATCTTTATGACAGTTTTAAGAATAGTTTAACTTTAGGATTGGATGTAAATTATTTGTAAATTAAGAGCAAAAAAAAAGCCCGCTCAAAATGCGGGCGAATAGTCACAGATGCATTACACAAAAAGTGGATGTCCTGAAACAATCAGTGGATTCACTTTTTTAGTTGGAGAAGGATTTACATACCTTTTGAGCCACATACCAACTCGATAAAGGCAGCGCCACTCGGCCAAAAACGACAACCAAGCGAACTTTAACCAACGCAGGCAGAATACTTCAAAAAAGCACTCGTGACTACTTATGCCTTTAAAATGAATAAAAATTTACACAAAAATACGCAATGATGAGAAGTGTGTCGATCTTTTAATGTAATCGATTGCAAAAGACTGTCTAGCTACCTACCCATTAATGGGTAGGTGGCGGCCTAATCTCGACAGATACTGCCTATAATAGGTTGGCAGAGTTGAACGAGGTCGTGGCAGCTTAGTGCGACACCAGCCATATTCGAGCCACTGCTGATCGTTACTTCAGGTTCAGTTAAAAGTTGATCGTCAAATATGATGGTCATAGGTGTTCGAAGTAGTAGAGGAACAACAGTGCCAATTTTGTACCCTGTCAGGCTAGCCACATCTTGCATCGAAACACAGGTCATTCGGCGCCAATCTAGCAGCGCACGAACTTTCTTTGGGTCAACGGCCTGGTTTCCTGGAGCACAGGCAATCGCATAACGGTTGCTCATATCGCGTAGCACGATGGATTTAACCATTTGCTCAGGTCTAATCCCTCGTTGTTGCGCTGCATCTTCAATCGTGGTTGCAGGCGTCTGGTGAGGCAGCAGGCGAAAGCTCACCTGCTGGGACTCGAGATATTGTGTGATATGAGTAGAGATAGGATCAGTCATTATCTTCTAGCGAGTATGGAAGAGCGGCAAAAGTCCATAAGTTGTCAGGTTGATCTTTAAGACGCAGTTGAGTGTCTGATTCTAGGTTGTTTGGCAACACAACTAATGCCAGAGCTTTTCCGTCACTGTAGCGGTAGCTAGTGAGAACTTTACCCGCCCCGCGCCAGTTGTCTCCTACAGCGCGCTCTAACTCCGCATTGGCTTCCACTTCTGTATCGGCTTCGCCTTGAACGATAAATAGCGCGCGCTTGTTGATGCCACGGTATTTAGCTCTAGCAACCGTCTCTTGTCCGGTATAACAGCCTTTAGTGAAATTGATGCCACCAAGAGCTTGCAGGTTTAGAGCTTGAGGGATGTGCTCATTTTGCTGCTCAGCATTAAGAACAGGTAGCCCGGCTTGAATGTCTTGTAAGGTCCAAAGTTCTTCCGATACCTTTTGCGCTTGGCTCGCACTCACTAGCTGTTCTGCGTCAGTTTGGGCCATCAATAGTAGCCAACGTTGCTCATCAACTTTCACCGCTGTGCCACCTTGAATAGCACGTACATCACCACCCTCAGATGAAAGAGTTTCGATAAATGCAGTTGCTTCAGCACCGACTAATCCAAGTACAACATCTTCAGTTTGAGTTATCTCTACCTTTGAGAAAATCGCGTACTTTTTCAGTTCAGCAAGCTCTTTCTCTATGATGGATGCGGGTTGAACCATGGCATAACCACCATTGTGATGGAATAAGCGAAATACGCTCCATACTTTTCCTTTAGCGTCACAGTGTGCACCGAAGGTAGACGCGTGTTCGTCAAGGGTAACAACATCACAAGTCACTTGGCCTTGTAGGTATGACTTTTTGTCGTCTCCAACCATTGTGATTGCACTCCATGATGGAAGTAGTGCAATTGAAAGAGGAGGAAGCGCCTCGTTGGAAGCCAGTTGTAGTGGAGCGAACTCTTTTTGCCAGTCCATGAACATCACCTAATCGAATCTGAATCAGTGTATGTTAGCGCTGATTCCCACTGGGAAACAACCTTTAGAATAGTGGGCGATTAGTTGATGGGAGAATTGTCTAAACCATGACCTTGCTCGGGAGTGTGACTGGCGCACTAGTTGTATGCGAATTTGCTTGTTACACTCGGCGCAAACAACCGATTAGGTGAGGAACTAAAATGTATACCGCAGAAGAAAAAGCGCGTATTAAATGGGCATGTCGTCGAGGAATGCTAGAGCTTGACGTCGTTATCATGCCTTTTTTTGAGGAATGTTTTGAAGCCCTACAAGAGAACGAACAAAAAGATTTTGTGTCGCTGCTAGAGTGTGACGACCCAGATCTGTTTACTTGGATAATGGGTCATGGCCGTAGTGAGAACTTAGGTCATGCGTCTATGGTTGATAAAATTGTCGCGCATAACCTCAGTAAAGTCCGTTAGGCTCAATTTTCGTCACTCTAACACTTCTACAATGGCCAGCGTCATGCTCTTGATGCTGGTCATTTTTATTATTGTCCTGTCAGATATCCCACTCGCCCCGAGCATCATTTTGCTTTCTATTTTAGCTAAGCTAGCTGTAGACAAAGAGATACTGCCGGCACCTCTGCGTGGTGATGTAGAGTTCACGGCTTGCAGTTACAAATTCGCTAATGGTGCAGAGCATCGAATCGAAACAGTTAACTATCTTGGTATGGCGTTTGTGCTGCTTATACAGCGAGAAGGTGGTCAGCGAACTTTGATTTGGCGCGATAGTCTGTCGGAAGCGAGTTACCGACATTTAGTGGTGATGTTAAAAGGGGAGCATTGAGCCCCCCCTAGATTATTTTTGTTTCTCTGGCAGTAGAATCGTTGGCCCACTGTCTTCAGCAAGTTCAGGGTAATCGAGCGTGTAGTGTAAGCCTCGGCTCTCTTTTCGTTCCATTGCACAACGAACCATAAGCTCAGCTACTTGGAGTAGGTTACGTAACTCTAGAAGGTTATTCGATACTTTGAAATTACTGTAATACTCGTGGGTTTCTTGCTGTAGTAGTTGGATGCGGCGCAATGCACGCTCTAGACGCTTATCGGTTCTTACTATGCCCATGTAGTCCCACATAAATAGACGTAATTCATGCCAGTTATGTTGGATCACGACCTCTTCATCAGAACAGCTAACTTGGCTTTCATCCCAAGCAGGAAGAGTGGGTGGTAAGGTTGCTTCGCCGAGGTTAGCAATAATATCGTTGGCTGCTGCCCATGCGTATACCACACATTCTAATAGCGAGTTCGACGCCATGCGGTTGGCACCGTGTAAACCTGTGTAGCTCACTTCGCCAATTGCGTACAGTTGAGAAAGATCGGTTTGACCTGTCTGATCCACCATGACGCCGCCACAAGTATAGTGCGCAGCAGGAACGACAGGTATTGGCTCTTTGGTCATGTCGATGCCAAGATCAAGCAAACGCATATTGATAGTCGGGAAGTGCTTCTCGATAAAATCGGCAGGTTTATGGCTGATATCTAGGTACATGCAATCAGCACCAAGTCGCTTCATTTCGAAGTCGATAGCGCGTGCAACCACATCACGAGGAGCAAGCTCTTCGCGTTCGTCGAAATCGGGCATAAAGCGAGAGCCATCAGGACGACGTAAGAAAGCGCCTTCACCACGAAGGGCTTCGGTCAAAAGGAAGTTACGCGCTTCTGGGTGATATAAACACGTTGGGTGGAATTGGTTGAACTCAAGGTTAGCCACTCGACACCCAGCACGCCATGCCATTGCAATACCATCTCCCGATGAAACATCCGGGTTGGATGTGTATTGATACACTTTAGATGCGCCGCCAGTGGCTAACACAACAAACTTAGCTCTCACCGTTTCAACATGTTCTTGATTGCGGTTCCAGATGTATGCGCCAACGATTTTATTTTCATCGCCGCCGACTTTATCTTCGGTAATTAGATCAAGTGCGTTGTGACGCTCTAAAACGGTAATGTTGGGGTGATTATGAACATTGTCTTGTAGGGAGGTTTGCATCGCCATGCCTGTTGCATCAGCCGCGTGCAAAATTCGGCGGTGGCTGTGACCACCTTCGCGAGTTAAGTGATAGCGAGGCGCTTCGTCACTGTCATCCTCTTCGCGGTCAAACGGTACACCGCCGTCGATTAACCACTGAACACACTCTTTGGCGTTTTTCGCAATGAACTCGACCGTATCTTGTTCACAAATCCCACCGCCAGCGATTAAGGTATCCTGGACATGAGATTCAATG
Organism: Vibrio sp. M260118; assembly: GCF_036533755.1. Lineage (NCBI taxonomy): Bacteria > Pseudomonadati > Pseudomonadota > Gammaproteobacteria > Vibrionales > Vibrionaceae > Vibrio > Vibrio sp. M260118. Next base: position 10,149 of record NZ_JATABG010000054.1, read on the forward strand.
CTGTCTGATTCATCAAATACCGCAGCGATCCCGCCTTGAGCATAGTAGGTTGCTCCTTCGCTACGAGGTCCTTTACTTAGTACGATGACCTTACCGTACTCTGCGACGCGTAACGCTAGCGATAGTCCTGCCGCGCCACTGCCCACCACTAACACATCACACTGATGTTCACGGTTTGCGTTCATAAAACTTTTAAATTCCCGAGTTAATTTGTACCTATGCCCCTTTCATCCTGATAACCATTAAGGCTAGCTTGGCACGGTAACAGAGCGATCCCGCTCTAAAAAATTCCACTGAATTGCTATCTCGACTCAAAAAATGAAAGAGTCAAACTGCAATAGTACCACTATGTGAGTGGCTTTGCATAAATGCAATTCTTCGTAAAGAGCATTGCTTTTCTCTATCTTGAACTTCACAATCTGAAACAAGACGTAGGCTGCTATCTCACTGTATAAAAAATAGTTTGAAGATTTTTTGAACTTATATTTATTCGCTAGGTCTCAATAGTGCTCTAGTAAGCAGTGGTGTCAAGACTACATTTTGCATAATTAATGCTCATGTCTGAGAAGATAAGAGTTAATAACGATAGGAGTACCCGCTCGAATGAACGAGCAACTGACCGATCAAGTATTAATTGAGCGAGTTCAGAATGGGGATAAGCAAGCATTCAATTTGTTGGTAACTAAGTACCAAAATAAAGTCTGTAACCTTATTTCTCGCTATGTGAATAATCCTGGTGATGTTCCCGATGTAGCACAAGAGGCATTTATAAAGGCGTACCGAGCGATACCAAGCTTCCGTGGTGAAAGTGCCTTCTATACTTGGTTATATCGGATTGCCGTTAATACTGCAAAAAACCACCTTGTTGCCCAAGGAAGAAGACCTCCAGCACAAGATGTAGATACTGAAGATGCTGAATATTACGAAACAGGAAGTGCATTAAAAGAAATTTCGAACCCTGAGAACTTAACGTTGTCCAATGAATTGAAACGTGTTGTTTTCAGTGCAATCGAAGCACTGCCTGATGACTTAAAGACCGCGATGACGTTGCGCGAGCTCGATGGCTTAAGCTACGAAGAAATTGCAGCGGTTATGGATTGCCCTGTAGGGACGGTACGTTCGCGTATCTTCCGTGCTCGTGAAGCTGTTGAAAAGAAAATTCAACCGCTAGTACAACGCTAGACCTGTAACATTAATGGTGAAAATAATGGCTGACAAAGAAAAACTTTCAGCACTCATGGATGGAGAGTTGGTTGATAAAGCTCTAATTTCTGAATTAGAGAAAGACCAAGAAAGCCTACAGGCTTGGCAGAATTACCACCTGATTGGTGATGTAATGCGAGGAGAAGCTCCTGAAAAGCCGGAGTGGAACATCGCTGAAAGTGTAGCCCTAGCACTAGACAATGAGCCTGCGCATTCTGTGGTGACTAAGTTAGAAGAGCATCGAGTTGTCGATTCTCAACCAACACCATCACAAGCTCGTCGTCAATTACCTGCTTGGTTAAATCAGTTTGGACAAGTGGCCATGGCTGCTTGTGTATCATTAGCCGTGATTTTAGGTGTTCAGCAATACGGTGGCAGCGATTCTACCGTAGCCCCTGAGACAGAGACACTACCTGTTCTACAGACTATTCCATTCTCTGGTAGTGCTGAACCTGTGAGTTTGACTCGCTCGTCTGTAGAAAAACAGGCGAATGAAGTTAATGTACAAGAGCAACATCGCCGAATTAATGCGATGTTACAAGACTACGAATTACAACTACGCTTAAACAGTGAAAAAAACATTGAGTACAGCGATAATCCTGAAACGGTAGTTGAATGAAGAAAATTCTGATCAGTGCGCTGACACTGTTCAGTTTGAATACACCAATAGCCTTTGCAGAAGAAAACGCTGCAGAGGCTTTGTTGCATCAAATGAACGAGGCTAGTCAGCAACTTAGTTACGAACTGTCTTACATACTGATAAAGAAAAACAGTATTGAACCTTTGCTTTATCGCCATGCGAGGGCGGAGGAGCAACAACTTGCTCACCTTGTCTATCTTAGCGGCCCTTTGCGCGAAGTGATTCGTCGTGGTGACGAAGTGAGTTACATCGAACCCGGTGTCGATCCTTTTACCATTCGTTCTGGCAATATGGTTGCACCGACCATCCCTTTGCTTAATTCCGACGTAGAACAACTGAGTGATTTTTACGACTACATTCAGCTTGGTCGTGCACGTGAAGCAGGCGCTGCATGTCAGGTGCTACGAATTGTGCCGAAAGATGGTCAGCGATACTCCTATGTGCTGTGGGTTGATGAGAACAGCAAGCTGCCTTTAAGAGCCGATCTTGTTGATCGTGACGGTGAGGTGTTAGAACAGTATCGAACGATCTCTTACAGTGTTAACGATCGAGTGGCTAATATTTTGGGGGGCTTGAGTGAAGTGAAGCTGCCTGAAGTGATTTCGTTACCAAAAGGACAAATCACTAATCCGTTTTGGACGGTTGGTTGGATCCCGAATGGCTTTGAACCGAAAGAGCTCAACCGCTACCGTATGAACAACACTGATCGCATGGTCGAAAGTCAAATGTACAGTGATGGGCTGTTTAGCTTCTCGGTTTATGTGTCTGAGAGTGATAACTTGTCACTGAAGGGACAGCTTGTGCGTCAAGGTCGTCGTACCTTACACAGTTTTGTCCGTGGCGATCGTGAAATCTCAGTGATTGGTGATATTCCGCCAGCAACGGCGAAACGCATCGCTCAATCTGTGACGTTTAAAGCCAGTGAGACTAAAACCCAATGATTACTGCGTTGGCGACAGTGTCTGCAGTGACACCCGTATCTTCCGGCTTCGATGTAGAGCTTAGCTGTGAGCAGCAAACTAGCTGCAGCAGCTGCTCGTCGCAAAAAAGTTGCGGTACGGGTATTG
>NZ_JATABG010000055.1:0-16351 GCF_036533755.1 Vibrio sp. M260118
CCAATGAAACGTATTGAAGGGGCTCAACCGCAATATCATGAACTCTATTTAACTGCGTCGCGATTTGGTACTCGAATTCAATCGGTAGAATCTAAGCTAAGCAGTGATTTTGCCAACTTGAAAGAGAGGATTAAGTTTGTAAAGAGTGGGCAATTGATGGGGGAGTTCTACGCGATTCGAATTTGTGGCGCGCCGGTTTTCGACCCAATTACCGCCCTAGTCAGAAAAGACCTCGATGAACTGACTCAGATTAGCGTGCACCATGCACAAAGCCTTGAAAAAGATATCAGCAATATCGTTGGCTATGGCGAGCTAACGGATATCACGGAAGAAGTTTTGATCCGATTGGGGTTAACCCAATAAAAAAGAGCGAGATACTCACTCGCTCTTAAACTTTATTCTGGTTGAAATTCCATCTCTATGGCTGGGGCTTAAAGCTCACCCGCTGCTGCTTCGCCAGTAATGCAGAGAGAATACAGATAATCCCACCAAGACCTGAGAAGCGAATTGCACATCTCGCCTGCTGTTCAACCTTTGGCTTAGCGTGATAAGCGACCCCAAGACCTGCCGCATCCATCATTACTAAATCGTTCGCACCATCCCCGACAGCAATAGTGTTGTGTGGCTCGATGTCGTACTGTTCAGCAAGCTGCTCAAGAATATCAGCTTTAGTCTGTGCAGAGACCACCTCTCCCAAAACACTGCCTGTCAGTTTGCCATCAACAATTTCTAACTGATTTGACTGAGCATGATCAAGACCGAGCATTTGCTGCAAGTGGTCTGAGAAGTAGGTAAAGCCGCCAGAGGCAATCGCCGTTTTCCAGCCATATTCTTTTAGTGTGCCAATCAGCTCCGGCAGATCGGGCATAAGTGGCAACTCAGCGCGAACTTCATTGAGAATCGACTCATCAGCACCTGCTAACTTACCAACGCGTTGACGCAGACTTTGCTCGAAATCCAGCTCACCCTGCATTGCGCGCTCCGTTACCTCTGCAACTTCTTCCCCCACCCCAGCTAGCTTAGCGATCTCGTCAATGCACTCAATTTGAATTGCGGTTGAGTCCATATCTAAAACAATCAAGCCTGGCTTAGTGAGGTCAGGCATATCAACCAGCGCAGAGTAATCTAACTCCAACGCCTGCAAAACCTCTTCATGCTGCTCTGTTAGCTCTCCGGCCATCAAAGCGACTTCGTAATTGCCGACTTTCCATACATCCACTACGGCATTGTACTCGCCGACAAAAAAGTCGATATCTTCAAATTGGCTCGGGCAGAGAAACTCGCCAAATACCACCCACCCTGCATTTGCCTTGTCAAACTGTGTAGCGAGGCGCGATTCTGGTAAGCGATTGATGAGGGGGATGTATTTACGTATAGAAAGAGTCTTTAACGTGTCCATGTCTACTATTCCTGAAAAATCTATCCACACGTTAACCTATTGCAATTTGGGTGTGCAAGTCTCAATATGTTCTAAACCATAATTTAGCTCTATTTAGGTGCAAAATGGATTCATCTCTATTTTCTTTTCGTACTGCGATGAAAGTGCTCGCGACAATATCTCTGGTGGCTATGGTGGCGACCATTGGGATTAACAGTGTCAAAATTACGAAGGGTAACGAGGAGATACAAGTTAACCAGCTAGAGACATTAACCAATATTCTCATCTCTCAAGCTTCGCTCTCCGCCAGCGATATGATCATCAATGAAGACCAAGAGAGGTTGCTAAAGCTATCAAACCAACTGGCTCAAGATGATCTGGTGGTCGATGCAACTATCTATGACTCAGAAGGAATTAAGCTCGCCGCGAGCACAGAGGCTAAATCCGTACGTGAGATGCTTGGCCTAGATACCCCTTTACAAACCGCACGTATCGGCAAACAGCAGCTGTTAGAGCCTGTTCTTCATGATGGTGCTGTAGTGGGGTTTGTACGCATTACCTTTGAAACAGGCAAATTGACCGCATTTTCAGACCACTACTATCGTAAAAGTGACCGATACATGTACACCATGGTTGGACTAAGCTTTATCGCGGGTTTACTGCTGATATTGATTGTGTCACCGAAGCGCAGTAAACGCCAAGGCGAGAACTTGTTACTGAAAGATATGTAGCGAGAAGCGAGAAGCGAGAAGCGAGAAGCGAGAAGCGAGAAGCGAGAAGCGAGAAAAATTAAAGGATTGACGCTAAGTGTCAATCCTTTTTTATTCTCGACATCCTCGAGACTGAGGGACGAACGAGTTGAGGATCTCTTCAATACGATGGTCAACCTTATTGGAGATTCCTTACTCGCTCCTTCGTTACTTTAAGGAATGACTGCCTTCTCGAAGGACGAAGTCCGGTCTCGATTCTCGGAACGTCGTGTTCTCGAAGGGCGAAGCCCGCTCCCGTTTTCCCTAAGCCCGAGGATGCAGTCCGTTCCTGCTCTTTACTCGGAATCACCTAGCAGAACAGAGTCTAGAGCAATGATCATCATATCGTTAAAGGTGGTTTGGCGTTCATCAGAAGTGGTTTGCTCGCCAGTCTTAATGTGGTCTGAAACAGTACAGATAGTTAGTGCTTTTGCCCCGTACTCAGCACATACACCATAGATGCCTGCCGCTTCCATCTCCACGCCGACGATGCCGTATTTGTCCATTACGTCGAACATTTCTGGGTCTGGCGTGTAGAACAGCTCAGCGGAGAACAGGTTACCCACTTTCACTTCAATGCCACGTGCTTTCGCTGCGTCTTCTGCTGCGCGAACCATTTTATAGTCAGCAATAGCGGCGAAGTCATGGCCTTTAAAGCGAATGCGGTTTACTTTCGAGTCGGTACATGCGCCCATACCAATAACCACATCACGAACCTTGATGTCTTCACTAACTGCACCACAGCTGCCAACTCGGATAATCTTCTTAACACCGAAGTCCTTGATTAGCTCAGTTGCATAGATCGAGCATGATGGGATACCCATACCATGACCCATAACGGAAACCTTACGACCTTTGTAACTGCCTGTATAGCCGTACATATTGCGTACATCACATACCTGAACAACGTCGTCTAGGAAAGTTTCTGCGATGTACTTAGCGCGTAGCGGGTCACCCGGCATTAATACGACGTCTGCGAATGCACCCATTTCTGCGTTGATATGTGGAGTAGCCATGATTCAATTTCCTTTTATTTATCGGAGATAACTAGGGGATAAAAAATAATAGAGGGACAAGCCCTCTATCTAATTTAGTTAGCTTTAATTACAAAAAGCTTTTACCGTAATCCATTGGTGATGTACCAAAGTAGCTCGCTAGCGTTTGGCCGATATCAGCAAACGTATCGCGCAGTCCTAGAGAACCTGCTGGAATCTTAGGACCATAGACAATCACTGGAATATGTTCACGAGTGTGGTCTGTACCTTGCCATGTTGGATCACAACCGTGGTCAGCCGTCAGAATCAGGATGTCATCCTCTTCCATTAGCTCAATCACTTCGTGGATACGTCCATCAAAATACTCAAGCGCAGCAGCATAGCCTGCCACATCACGACGGTGACCATATGCTGAGTCAAAGTCTACGAAGTTGGTAAATACGATGGTGTTATCACCCGCTTGTTTGATCGCTTCTTTAGTTGCATCAAATAGCGCAGGAATACCTGTTGCTTTAGTTTCCAATGTTATAATCTTCAAGCTCCTCGCGAGCAATTTGGCAAAGCTCTAGCAAGCGGTCTAAGCCGAATGTCTCTTCATGACAAGCAATTTGGAATACAGAGTCTGCAGAGGTATAGAAGATAGGTAGACCTGTCTTCATATGCTCTTCACCTAAGTTATCTAGGATCTCTGTACCAGAAGAGTGGCAGTTACCGAGGAAACCATCTAACCCTGCGCGCTCAAGAATGCGGTCTGTTAGCTCTTTAGGGAAGCTATTCTCTTTGTCAGTAAAGTAACCCCAATCAAACAGAACAGGAACACCAGCGATTTCCCAGTGACCTGATGGAGTATCTTTACCAGAAGAGAGCTCTGCTGCATGACCGTAGGCACCAACGATTTCAACGTCAGCATCAAAACCCGCTGCAAAGCTACCTGTCGACTCCTTATGAGCCATCGCTAAACCTAACTTAGCTAGGTTAGGAAGCTTAAGCTGACCGCTGCGCTCAGCGTTGTCTGCTAGGCCTTTATCACACTGCTCAGCAATATGGCCCATTGTATCGGAACCCACATCACCAAAATCTTTTGCATCAGCGGTTGCACCGATACCAAACGAGTCTAAGACTAAAATAAATGCTCTTTTCATTGCTCTCTTCCTCTGACTGGTCGAGAGCAACAGCTCAATCAACCAATCTACTTATAATTTATTAAACAACTCTAAATAGTTGGACTTGCAGCATCTAAGACCAACCCATCCCTAAATAATTGGAGTTGTAGCTAGGCGACAAACAAATCCAGCCCTATGAGCATAGAGGTTCTATGTGATTAGGGTGGATTTGTGCCGTCAACAACGCTACAGCTCCAAGAATGACGGGATTAGACGTCTTCAGCGCGAATCTGACGATAAACCTCTGGCGTTGGCGTATACTCACCACCCACCGTAATCGCTGCTTTTAACGCGTCTGCTGCTTCTTGCCACTGCTCTTCACTACGAGCGTGGATAACCGCTAGAGGCTTATCATTTGATGCTTGTTCACCTAGACGAATAAAGCCATCAAAACCTACTGCGTAGTCAATGGCATCCGTTGCGACTCGACGACCACCGCCCATCGCAACGACAGCCATACCGATTGCGCGTGTATCCATCGCAGATACCACACCGCTCTCGTCAGCGTAAACTGGCTTGATGATCTCTGCTTTCTCTAGGTAGTTGTCGTAGTTTTCTACGAAGTCTGCTGGACCACCTAAGCCTGCAACCATCTTACCGAAGCACTCAGCTGCTTTACCGTTGTCTAGCACTTCCATCAATTTGGCACGTGCATCTTCGCTGTTTTCAGCTAGCTTACCTAGCACTAGCATCTCTGCACATGATGCTAAAGTAACTTCAAGAAGACGTGGATTACGATATTCACCGGTTAGGAACTGAACCGCTTCACGAACTTCAACCGCGTTACCCGCAGAAGAGGCGAGAACTTGGTTCATGTCAGTTAGGATTGCAGTTGTTTTGGTGCCAGCGCCATTTGCTACCGCTACGATTGATTTCGCTAGCTCTTCAGATGCTTCATAAGTTGGCATAAATGCGCCAGAGCCTACTTTTACATCCATAACCAGTGATTCAAGACCCGCTGCTAGCTTCTTAGATAGGATTGAAGCGGTGATCAACGAGATGTTATCGACTGTCGCGGTAATATCACGCGTCGCATAAACACGCTTATCTGCAGGAGCCAGATCACCAGTTTGACCGATGATCGCGACACCTGCGTCTTTGGTTACATCACCAAACACTTCGTTAGTTGGCGTGATGTTGTAGCCAGGAATCGACTCGAGTTTGTCTAGCGTGCCACCTGTGTGGCCAAGACCACGACCAGAGATCATTGGTACGAAGCCACCACATGCCGCAACCATAGGGCCAAGCATCAGTGAAGTTACGTCACCCACACCGCCAGTTGAGTGCTTGTCCACGATTGGGCCGCCAAACTCTTTGTGGCTCCAATCGATTACCATGCCTGAGTCGCGCATTGCACACGTCAGTGCGATGCGCTCGGGCATGGTCATTTCATTAAAGAAAATAGCCATAGCAAACGCTGCGATCTGACCTTCAGATACAGTCTCTTTTGCTACGCCTTGAATGAAAAAGTTGATTTCTTCCGCGCTCAGCACTTCGCCGTCGCGTTTTTTACGAATAATCTCTTGTGGTAAGTACATTAGATCCTCCCATGCTTAAGCAAGCGATGGTTGTAAGGTAAAGAGGTAATGGGGAGCAGCTATTTGCTACTCCACCAAACAGACTTTGTTGTTATCTACTCTCGAACGAGAAAATTAGTAGGCAGTTGGATCTGCCGTCTCGTCTGTCACTTCTAATGTATTAAGTAGGTTAGTTAGCAGGCTTGACGCACCGAAACGGTAGTGACGAGCATCAACCCAGTTATCACCTAGGATTTCGTCAGCCATTGCTAGGTAGTCCGCTGCGTCTTCAGCAGTACGAACACCACCTGCTGGTTTGAAACCAACAGTTTGTGCAACACCCATATCACGAATAACTTCTAGCATCATGCGAGCGTATTCTGGCGTTGCATTTACTGGCACTTTACCAGTCGAAGTTTTAATGAAGTCTGCACCTGCTTTAATACAGATTTCAGATGCTTTCTTGATTAGTGCTTCTTCTTTTAGCTCACCGGTTTCGATGATTACTTTTAGCAGAATGTCACCACATGCTTCTTTACACTGCTGAACTAGCTCGAAGCCCACTTCTTCGTTACCTGCCATTAGAGCACGGTATGGGAATACGACGTCTACTTCATCTGCACCGTATGCTACTGCTGCTTTAGTCTCAGCCACTGCGATCTCGATGTCGTCGTTACCGTGTGGGAAGTTAGTTACAGTTGCGATGCGAACTTCTGGTGTACCTTGCTCACGAAGTGTCTTCTTAGCAATAGGAATAAAGCGAGGGTAAATACAGATTGCAGCTGTGTTACCTACTGCTGATTTTGCGTCATGACATAGTGAAATAACTTTCGCATCAGTGTCATCATCATTCAGCGTAGTTAGGTCCATTAGTTTAAGTGCACGTAGTGCTGCTGCTTTTAAATCGCTCATTTCTATCTCCGATCAATATTCAAAAAAGTTACTGTTCTAAAAACATTTTAGAACTGCAGTCATTTATGAACGGACTTGGTTCCCTGAAGACTCGGCATATACAGCGAGTTTTAATATGCCAATTGCTATCCTTGTCACCGCACAGTACCAGTTTGGTCTATGGCACAACAATCTACGATTGCGGTGTCTAACGTATATGGGCAAATGCCCAAGCAACACGGGGTTGCTGCCAGCGTCAATCATACTCCTTGTATCAATTATCGCTAGCTAAAAAACTTCTCAATAATCCAATGATAAGTTACGCCACCAAGGTAGACCCCTACAATGCCCATAATGCCTGCTAAAACAGGTGGGGCGGGTAGCGGCAGCTTGATAGCTGAAAACAGGACTCCAACGACAAAACCAGCTATGGTTGCGAGGAAAACTTCATTCATGAGTTTTACCCTACTTTCTATACATATATACATTATAGATATTTATCGCAGAACTGTAGTAGCTCATAGAGCGCAAACGGTTTGTATCTCAAAAAAGATTCTGCTTAACGTTTGCTCAATCTAATCAACTGTACAAGCGTGATGAATCTTGTTGTCTGATTCCAGTCCAGACCTTAGTACAATCCAACGAAAGCTCTCGTTATCTTATACTGATGTTTTTTCGAAAAAACGAAAAAGCCCCGTAGTACATAGCAAGCTATGCAACTACGGGGCTTTATAAAACGGCGTCTATATAATCTTTCGCTTAATCAATTAGAAAGATAGGAAGAAGCCAGCGATTGTCGCCGCCATTAGGTTAGACAGTGTACCTGCACAAACTGCTTTAACACCCATACGAGCGATGTCGTGACGACGGTTTGGAGCTAGACCACCTAGACCACCTAGTAGAATCGCGATAGAAGAAAGGTTTGCGAAACCACATAGAGCGAATGCGATGATTGCTTGAGTCTTCTCAGACATTACTTGACCTGTTGCAGCAACAACTTGAGCGTTCTCGCCAACGTAAGGTACGAAGTTTAGGTAAGCTACGAATTCGTTAACAACTAGTTTCTGACCGATGAATGAACCAGCAACTGTTGCTTCTGCCCATGGAACACCGATTAGGAATGCTAGAGGCGAGAATAGGTAACCTAGAATAATTTCTAGAGTTAGCTCAGGCATACCGAACCAACCGCCAACGCCACCTAGGATACCGTTGATTAGAGCGATTAGACCGATGAACGCTAGTAGCATTGCACCAACGTTTAGAGCTAGTTGAAGACCAACTGATGCACCGCCAGCTGCTGCGTCGATAACGTTAGCTGGTTTGTCGTCACCACCGTCGATGTCTTCACCGATGTTTTCATCTGGTGTGTCAGTTTCTGGTTTGATGATTTTAGCAAACAGTAGACCACCTGGGGCTGCCATAAATGATGCTGCTACAAGGTACTCTAGAGGTACACCCATAGATGCGTAACCTGCTAGTACACCACCAGCAACAGACGCAAGACCACCACACATTACTGCAAATAGCTCAGACTGAGTCATTTTAGGAACAAACGGACGAACCACTAGAGGTGCTTCTGTTTGACCTACGAAAATGTTAGCTGCTGCAGACATAGACTCGGCACGTGAAGTACCTAGTGCTTTTTGTAGACCGCCACCAAGAATCTTGATAACCCACTGCATTACACCAATGTAGTAAAGTACAGAGATAAGCGCAGAGAAGAAGATTAGCGTTGGTAGTACTTGGAATGCAAAGATGAAACCGATACCGTCAACTGAGAAGTTAACTAGGCTGCCGAATAGGAAACCAGTACCGTCTTTACCGTAGTCGATAACGTTCTGTACACCAGCTGAGAAACCAGCTAGAAGATCACGACCCCATGGTACGTATAGAACGAAACCACCGATGATGAATTGGATAGCAAAAGCGCCACCCACAGTTCTTAGATTGATAGCTTTACGGTTGTCAGACAGTAGTAGCGCGATTGCTAGCAAAACTGCCATACCGACTAGGCTCATAAACAGGCTCATAGTTTATGACTTCCTTATATGTTGTTTGTTGGCGTGTTACAAAATGGAGCTCAAAAGCGGAGGCAATTATACTCATCCGGCCAATGATAAAGTAATGCCCGTCTCACAGTTTCCGTTAAGATTCATCGTGCACTCACCTAAAAGTGTGAGCTCAATCACTAAGTAAGTCATCCGTAATCACTAAAAGAACAATTTATTTAGAAATTATTCACAAATACCGAACGCTGAATTGCTACTATTCCAAACGATTTCCGCAACCGTTTGCTCTGGAATATCTTTTAACAAAGCCAGGCACTCCAGTATTTGAGGCAATCTCTTTGGATGATTTGCTTCACCTTGATAACCACTCAATGGCATATCTGGTGAATCCGTTTCTAACACAATGCTCTCAAGCGGTAACTTTGCCACTGCTTGTCGGGTTTTATTGGCTCTAGGATAGGTAATCACACCGCCAACACCGATATAAAAACCCAACTCAACAAACTGCATTGCTTGCTGATAACTGCCAGAGAAGCCATGTAGAACTCCGCCATATGGAAAACGATACTGCTTGAGTAATTGTAGTAGGCGATGGTGAGTTTTCCGGCTGTGCAAGACAAGGGGCAATTGACAAGCCAATGCGATCTCAATTTGGCGGACAAATATCTGCTCTTGAAGCTCGCTGCTAAAGTGGGCCGCCGCATCGAGTCCACACTCACCTACTGCCACGCATTTATCTGCAGACTGGGTGAGTATGTTCTCTAATTGGTTGAGTGAAGTCTGATCAATACAGTCAAGAAACTGAGGGTGGATACCCAACGCGTAGTAGATAGAAGGATCTTGCTGAGCCAAGCGCTCGATGCGCTGCCAATTTGATGGTCCAACAGAAGGGACAATAAAACGCTCTACTCCACTACTTTTGGCGGCCTTGATGTGGGGCTCGAGTTGAGGAGCAAACGAGTCAAAGTCTAAATGGCAATGGGTATCAAAAAGGCGCATTATTGCTGCGCCTTGTTCTTGCCTGATGAATCTGAGGAGGGCTCGCTACGATATGGGACACAACTGCGTTTGTTCTCTGGGGTTAAGCCCATCGACTTACACCAAGCATCGTACTTGGCAATCCACTTCTTAATCCACTTGCGCATCCCATCCTCCGGTGATTACTGCTCTTCGCGTTTAAACACTAGCTCTGTTGGCGTCGATTCATCTTCAACAAAGTAGTAGCCTGCTGTGTCAAACTTAGTCAAGTCAGCAACACTAGCAATACGGTTGTCGATGATATAGCGCGCCATCATGCCACGCGCCTTTTTAGCGTAAAAGCTAATGACTTTGTATTGGCCATTCTTACAATCTTTAAACACTGGGGTGATAACCTGGGCGTCCAAGCTCTTAGGCTTGACCGCTTTGAAATACTCATTTGAAGCAAGATTGATCAGTACATTATCACCCTGTTCGGCTATTGCTTGATTCAGTTTCTCAGTAATGACATTACCCCAGAATTGGTAAAGGTTACTGCCCTTTTCGTTAGCGAGTTTAGTGCCCATTTCAAGACGGTATGGCTGCATGAGGTCAAGGGGCTTAAGCAAGCCATACAGTCCAGATAACATACGTAAATGTTGCTGAGCGTAGTCAAAGTCTTGCTCCGACAGCGACTGCGCATCTAGTCCGGTATAAACATCGCCTTTAAATGCGAGTATCGCTTGACGCGAGTTTTCACTGGTAAAGGTTTCACTCCACTCTTGAAAGCGGCCGACATTAAGGTCAGCAATCTTATCACTCACCTTCATCAGGCTAGCAACATCTGCCGGGGTAAGCTTTCGGCAAACATCGATAAGCTGTTTTGAATACTCAATTAGCTCTGGTTGAGTAGACTTGTTTGTCGCTAGTGGTGATTCGTAATCTAGGGTTTTCGCAGGTGAAACAACGATTAGCATGACTTTACTCTATCTATTTATCTGTTTTGTTAGTTATAGGTTACAAAAAAAGCCATGCAATGTCTGCATGGCTTTTTGAATCGTTTTAATAGATGGAATCTATTGCTGCTTGCTGTTTTGATCCCAGATTCCATCCTCGAGCTGTGATTTTAGCTCTGGGAAATCATTAGCATCGAATGTCGGCAGTTTGCCTTCATCAAGCTGACGGTTGTAATCTTTGGCGAGCTTAATCACGATGCCCGAAAGCAGGATAATCGCTACCAAGTTAACAATCGCCATTAAACCCATCGATACATCTGCTAATGCCCAAACCACTGGCAGCGAAGCAACCGCACCAAACATTACCATGCCCAGTACGATGATACGGAAAATACCTAAGCCCGCTTTATGGTTGTGCTCAAGGAAGATTAAGTTAGTCTCCGCGTACGAGTAGTTAGCAATGATTGACGTAAAGGCAAAGAAGAAGATAGCCACAGCGACGAAAATGCCGCCCCAATCACCAACCTGCGAGCTCAACGCCGTTTGAGTTAACTCGATACCAGTCACTTCACCATGCGGTACATACTCACCAGACATCAGGATAATAGCGACGGTCGCTGAACAGATAACAATGGTATCCATAAACACGCCTAGCATCTGAACATAACCTTGAGATGCAGGGTGCGGCGGATAAGGTGTTGCAGATGCTGCCGCGTTAGGCGCAGAACCCATACCCGCTTCGTTCGAGAATAGACCGCGCTTGATACCGTTGATCATCGCTTGCGCTATAGCATAACCCAGGCCACCAGCTGCCGCTTCTTGAAGACCGAATGCACTCTTAAAGATAAGAGTCAGTACCGCAGGAAGCTTCTCTAGGTTTGTTAGCATGATAAATAGCGCAAGCAATAGGTAAGCCAGAGCCATCACTGGGACGATCAGCTCAGCGACTTTTGCGATACGCTTAATACCACCAAAAATAACGATAGAAGATAGAGCCACGACTGCGATACCTACATAGGTCTCTTCCCAACCGAAAGCGTTACCCATAGCATTCGCGATGGAGTTGGCTTGTACTGCATTGAATACTAGGCCAAACGCGATGATTAGGAATATTGAGAATAGTACCCCCATCCAACGCATACCGAGGCCTTTCTCCATGTAGTACGCGGGACCACCACGGTAGTTGCCGTCATCATCTTTAGTCTTGTATAGCTGAGCAAGTGTACTTTCAGCAAATGATGTTGCCATACCCAGCATGGCGATTAACCACATCCAGAAGATAGCACCAGGGCCACCCGCTGTTAGCGCAACAGCAACACCGGCCATGTTACCTGTACCAACACGCGCAGCTAGACTAGTACAAAGAGCTTGGAAAGAGGAGATACCTGCTTTGTCTGCTTTACGGCTGTTTTTTAGCACCGTGAACATGTGGCCGAAGTGGCGGAACTGAATAAAGCCGAGACGGACAGTAAAGTAGATTCCGACACCGACTAGAAGATAGACCAGAATAGAGCCCCACAAGAGGTCATTCATTAAATTGATTAAGTCTGTCATAACATCCTCATATTGAGTTTTCGCTGATCTCTGCTTCCGAGCCATCCATCTAACTGCTGACTAAGTGTCAAGTTTGCTTAGTATTGATTTTGATCTTATATGCAGTGTAGACCTGTAAAACTCGCTTCATGCTTCCATTTTACGTATCAGCGTACTTTTTGACGGGCGGATAATGCAGCGTAGCAGGGTAAAAATCAATATGAAACAGAATACTTAAAATTGTTATTTTTTACCTGTTGGTCACTGTCAATTAACACAAACAAGAACGGTAAGTAAACAAACGCAGATCACAAACAACACAAACAACACAAACAAGTAACATTATCGATGTTATGTAAGATTCACTTGGTCGCTGCTCTCCATGTCAGTTTTCCCTTACTAGATAAGGTATCAAACAATATTTCAAAATTTTGCTTTATTGTCGTTGCAATACTCAACATGACTGCATAAACATCCGGTTGAATAATCACTATGATTAGCGCCATCTGAACACACAGTTAACATTCTCAAATACGCAATTTAATCGTTTGCCCACTTTCAAACGTTCAAAATTCCATCAATTGAGAACGCAAATTATGTGATTTAGCTGCGCATTACGCATAAAAACTTCATTGAAACGCAACAAATGAGAAACGAATCAAAGTTACTTTAGGTGCGATTATGGTATTTAAAAATGACCCCGTTAGAGGGATAGAAAATCACAATGAGGTAGCTTATGGAAGGCTTATACTTTGAAGAAATTATGGAACAGGACTTTCCTAAACGTCGTGCGGCACGCACTAAACCTGTAAAGCGAAAATGGCGTGAAATTGAAGCGATTAAAGACCGCCAGCAACTGCAAAAAGAGTTGATGGATATGGACATTGGCTTCAGTGATCTAGACAAACTTGAGTATTAAAGAATATTAAAAGAGGCGAATTATCGCCTCTTTTTTACATTGGGCACGTCAAACTAGACACTCTCATGCTCAGTTTGGTGGACTCGTTCAGCCAACTGAGCGTATTGCTCTGCGATCGTCTCTCCGAATACAGGGTCGTCTTCACACACGCTCCACTGCGCTTCTACTGCCTGCCAATCTTTCAATGTGAAAGTCTCAATCAAGTAGGGGAATACCTTCTTCTCTTCCGTTTCCAAATGCTGTTTTTGAGCATCGAGGAATAACTCGAGTTGTTCAATAAACATATCATGAGGGACAACAGCATCTTGCAGCACCATTTCGACAATATTCAGAAATGCATGAGTCTTTGCCGACAAGGTTTCATGTTCTAACTCAAGGTTCTCTATCTCATGATGATAACCATAGTGCTCTTGGTAGTAACGGTAGAGAATATCTTCTTTTGGATGGTGAACTTTTTCTGAATGGTTGCCGAGATAGTCCACAAGCTCTTGAAGCACCGCATAGTTAACTTGGCGCTCACTTTTTAGCATGGTTAACTTATGGCGTAGCAAGGCTAACAAGCGCACCATATAGCCGTGCTCGCGCCTAATCCTTTCGATCATCATAGCGTTTCTCCTTAACACCTACTTGTAATAAGTGTATAGGAGAGACAGAGATTGCGCTTTGACCTCGTTCGAAAATCAAGTAATTTGTTTGTAAAGCCGATTACATGTCAATACGTAAAGGGAGTCGCCACTCGATAGGCTGTTTCCCTAGTTGCTGCAAAATCGCATTAGTTCGGGAGAAGTGTCGGCAACCAAAGAAACCACGGCGCGCCGATAACGGTGATGGGTGAGGCCCTTCCAACACATGGTGCTTATCACGGTTAATAAAGCGGCCCTTCTTTTGCGCATGCGCACCCCACAGCAAGAACACCACATCTGAGTGATGCTGATTTAGTGCCTCAATCACCCTATCTGTGAATGTCTCCCAACCTATTTTGGCATGAGAATGCGCTTTGCCTTGCTCGACCGTGAGCACTGTATTTAATAGCAGCACCCCCTGTTCAGCCCAACTTTGCAGATAACCGTGCTGCGGGATTTCGAAACCTTCAGTATCCTGTGCCAACTCCTTGTACATATTCACAAGAGAAGGGGGTGTTTTTACTCCCGGTAGCACAGAAAAACACAAGCCATGCGCCTGATTAGGGCCGTGGTAAGGATCTTGGCCAATAATCACAACTTTCACATCATCAAACTCAGTTGTATTGAACGCGTTAAACACATCTTCTGCAGGTGGGTAGATCTCTTTACCTGCTGCACGCTCTTGATCAACAAAAGACTGAATTTGCTGGAAATACGGCTGTTGTTTCTCAACGTCAATAAGCTCTTGCCAAGTCAGTGACGAGTTCATGATCGGTTCCTCCTACTATCTGCTTTGCACGATTGTCGCAGAATATAGAGAAGGAACAAGAAAAGCTTAATGTTTCTGAGGCGTTCTATGGTGCCCCTGCCCCGTAATGTGACGATTTGGAGCAGGTAAACGTGCAGGACGAGCAGAGATATAACAACGTGAATAAGGCATAATGGCACCCTCATATAAATAGACTCATCTAACACTATGAAAAATTGATGCCACTTTTACTCTACAATGATAAATCCACTAATTTTGTCGATGAAATTTGCGTAACCTGTTGATCTCCTCCGGCCACAAACCCTGATTAATTGTCTCTAAAATCAGAGGGATACCATCAAATCTAGCATCCTTGGCGATATACTCAAAACAGCTCCAGCCGATCTCTCCTCGTCCAAGGGAATCATGACGATCTACCTTGCCGCCTAAGGCAATTTTTGAATCATTAATGTGCATTGCCCTTAAGTAATGCATGCCAACAATACGATCAAACTCAGCAAATGTTGCGTCACATGCTTCGAAACTCCGCAGATCATAACCCGCAGCGAAGGTATGACAGGTATCTATACACACCCCAACTCGAGATTTATCCTCTACCTGTTCAATGATTTCGGCTAAGTGTTCAAATCGCCAGCCAAGGTTGGTACCCTGCCCTGCAGTATTCTCAATCACAGCGACCACATTAGGCACCGCCCTTTGAGCAAGATTTATCGACTCGGAGATTTTCTCCAAGCACTCCCGCTCAGAAATTTTCTTTAAATGACTTCCAGGATGGAAGTTGAGTAGCGTTAAGCCGAGTTGATTGCAGCGCTCCATCTCATCAATAAAAGCAGCACGAGACTTTTCTAGTTTCTCCGGTTCTGGTGCTCCAAGATTAATCAGGTACGAATCATGAGGTAGTATCATTTCACTGTTAAAGCCTAGCCTTTGACAATTGGCTTTAAATGCTGAGATTGTCTTTTCTTCAAGGGGTTTGGCGACCCACTGGCGCTGGTTTTTAGTGAATAATGCAAACGCGTTCGCACCAATCTCTTTTGCTCGCAATGGTGCTTGATCGACGCCACCCGCTGCTGACACGTGTGCACCGATAAATTTGCTGCCGTACTGATTCTTATACATTGTCATTTAACCACTTAAGACTTTCAGGATGTGAACCTATTTACAGCGACTTAGATAACGCTGTTCAATAATTCAGCTCATTTTGTAGTAAATTTACAACAAAATTACCATTTAACTATTTTTTATTACTTCAAATAAATTGTAATTACGTTGTTTTTAAAGACTTTATTGATTTAAGACAATAAAATAACCTTCAAAAATGTGATGTTTTTTGTTGTATTTTGACCTAAATCAATATTATTATAAGGGATATTTGCTATATAATACGTAGCTCAACAAAATTTCGAAAATTAACACCAATATAACCACGAAAGTGGACTAGGAGATAGTGATGATCCAAGGTATTCAAATTACTAAAGCAGCTAACGACGATCTACTGAACTCAATCTGGCTATTGGACAACGAAAAAGCGGAGGCTCGTTGTGTAGCCGCTAGCGCTGGCTTTGAAGCTGACCAAGTTGTATCAATCGCAGATCTAGGCGACTACGAAAGCCGCGAAGTTGCTATTGAAACAGCACCAAAAATTGAAGGTGGCCAACACCTAAACGTAAACGTTCTAAAACGCGAAACGCTTGAAGATGCCGTTGCTAACCCAGAGAACTACCCTCAGCTAACTATCCGTGTATCAGGTTACGCTGTACGTTTCAACTCTCTAACACCAGAGCAGCAACGTGACGTAATTGCACGTACTTTCACTGAGTCTCTATAATTCTCAGTTGTTAAATTTAAAAAAACGGCGCTCATTGAGCGCCGTTTTTTATTGTTTTTATACC